>JBBDMV010000152.1:0-55221 GCA_040878115.1 Balneolales bacterium | reverse complement strand
ACAAATACACGTGTACCTCTGTGCTGCAGCATGCGCGCCGCAGCAACTCCGCTTTTGGCGGCACCGATAATCACGATATTCCTGTTTCTTACAGATATCATCGCAGCTTCAGAGTTATGATGGTGAATGTGGCCAGCAGGATAGCTATGATCCAAAACCGCACAACGATCTTAGGCTCTGCCCACCCTTTTTTCTCAAAATGGTGATGCAGAGGAGCCATCAGGAAAAGACGTTCCCCTACGCCATTGCGCTTTTTTGTGTACTTGAAATATCCAGTTTGCAGGATCACCGAAAGTGCCTCCATTAAAAACACCCCACATAAAATCGGAAGCAATAACTCTTTGTGAACCATTAAAGCAACAGCGCCAATAGCTCCCCCAAGTGCGAGAGAGCCGGTATCACCCATAAAAACCTCAGCGGGATAGGTATTGTACCACAAGAAACCAAAACAAGCCCCGACAAGGGCTGCACAAAAAATAGTAAGCTCAGCGCTTCCAGGTAGAAACATGATGTCCAGGAAGTTCGAGTAATCTATCCTGCCGGAGACATACGCCAGGATACCAAGGGCAAGCCCCCCAATAGCCGATGTGCCACTAGCGAGTCCATCGAGTCCGTCTGTAAGGTTCACGGAATTACTGAGGGCCGTGATGATGAAAATGCAGACGGGGATATAAACGATCCATCCTAATGAATCCCCGAAAATGGCGTAATCTACGGTGATTGATTTGAAGAAAGGTACGGTACTCACGGTGCTGGTATCCTGGAAATCAGGATGAAAATAAAGCACAGAACCAAGTACAGTCCCCACAAAAACCTGTCCGGTGATCTTGAACTTACCCAGCAGGCCATTCTTATCTTTTTTGATGATTTTAATATAATCATCCACAAAACCGACGATACCGAGAGAAATAATCACAAACAGAATAAGGATGATGTACATATTATTCGGCTGGGCCCAAAGCAGCGTCGGGATAACAATAGCGAGCAAAATAATAAGCCCGCCCATGCTCGGGGTTCCGGTTTTAGTTTTGTGATGATCGAGACCAACACCATCACGAAAGGTTTCTTTCAGCTGCATATTCTCCAGCCATTTGATAATATGCTTACCGAAGGATATCGAGATAATAAGTGCTGTAAACGCTGCCAGTGCACTTCGAACTGTGATAAAACTGAACACGCCGAAACCGGTGGGGTCGGTTACTTCCCTTAAATATTCTAGTAAAAGATATAGCATTAGTGTACCCTCCCGGCTTTCTCAAATCTTTTTTCAAGGTCCTGAAGTGTCTTAAGTGCAATAGCCTTATCATCGAAATGATGATAAATACCCCCCACTTCCTGATGGGTCTCGTGACCTTTACCTGCAATCAAAATGATGCTTTTTGAATCAGCCCGGGCAATTGTTTTCATAATGGCTTCCTTACGGTCGGCTTCACGGATCACATTTTGGGTTTGTGAGAATCCTTCAAAAACATCATCAATAATGGATTGAGGTTCTTCGCTGCGGGGGTTATCCGACGTTACCGTTATAAAATCCGCTAGCTCTTCAGCATATTTTGCCATTACGGCTCGTTTGGTAACATCGCGATCACCGCCGGCCCCGAACAGTACATGCACTGTTTCATAAACTTTTTTAACTTCCCGAAGCGTCTTAAGTACATTTTTCAGCGCATCGGGGGTGTGGGCATAATCGACCAAAATAACAGGCATCGGAACGAGTGATTCAAATAAAATTTGCTCCATTCTGCCGGGTGCGCCCGGAGCTTTGGCTAAGGCCGATACGGTTTCTCCTTTCGAGCACCCAAAAGCCCGGCAGGCATAATAAGCCAAAGCCAGGTTATAAGCATTAAATTCGCCAATCAGATGACTCTGAACTTGAACTCCATCGACTTCGATAACAAGCCCATTGGAACTATTCTGAAGTATTTTATCGCCTTGTTTGTTGTAAAACCCAAAGCGCCTGATTTTAGCCTGGCAATTACTGACCATAAATTCACCGTGAGGGTCATCCGTATTTACAAGGGCTGTGGAATTTTTAGGCAACTTATCAAACAACAACTTTTTTGCTGTTGCATAAGCATCTGTTGTTTGATGATAATCCAGGTGATCATGACTCAGATTTGTAAAACCGGCAATGGTAAAATCAAAACCCGATGTACGTTGCTGGTCCAAAGCATGAGAAGAGACTTCCATGATAGCAAAGCTACAATCATCTTCGGCTACATCACGAAATATCCTCGCAAGCTCAACAGCATCTGGAGTCGTAAGTCGGCTTGTGCGCTTTTTGTCGTTGATAATAGTGGCCACGGTGCCGAGCAAAGCAGCACGTTTATTGCAATGGCGGAGAACTTGATATATGAGCGTCGCAACCGTGGTCTTTCCATTAGTTCCGGTGATGCCTGCGATTTTTAGGTTTAGGGCTGGATTTTCTTCGAATTCCTGTGCCAACTTTCCAAGCAATTCACGCGTGTTATCTACTTTGATTTGGGGAATGTCGGTTGCAAGATCGAAATTTTCTACTATAACTGCCGATGCACCTTTTTCGGCAACCTGTGAAATAAAACGATGTCCATCGGATTTATAACCTTTGATAGCTATGAAGACATCACCTGGCTCGACTTTCGTGGAATCAAGCACAAGATTCCCAATGGGTTCAGAAGCCTTGCCCTGAACGGCCACGGGATGACAGAGTGATATGAGCTTATTAAAATTCAATTTTGGGGTAATGTTTGAGAAATAAGTGATGGCATGGGGCGGGTTTTCCCCCTGATAGTTACGGTTCTTCCTCTCACATATTGGGCTCCTGCTTTAGGAAATTGTTTGTCTACGGTGCCTGACCCTATCATTTCAATGTCATACCCCGCCTGATTGAGTAGGTGTAAAGCCTTGCGCATACTAAGCCCCTGTACGTCCGGAATTGTGTTATGATTCTCTGAAATTAATTTTTCTCCCCAGGAATTGTTTTCCAACAAATCCAAGTGTACTCCACTCCTTTTTTCCAACTTTTCACCTGCCGCCGGAATCTGGTCAGAAACAAAGGGGCCGCTACCTTCCGTTGTATAAGATAATCCGGCAGATTTTAAAAGTTTAACGGCTTCATCCAGGTCCAGGCCCTTCAAACTTGGGACGCTGGCCAACAGGTTCTCCTCAAATGGCTCAGGAGATGTTAATTCCAACTGCAGTTCACCATCCAAACCTATGATCCTTTTGGTTATCTCACGGAATATCGGACCCGCAGTTACACCGCCATAATAACTGGTTTTTGGCTCATCTAATATGATGAGGCAAACATAACTGGGATTATTAGTCGGATAAAAACCAACGAATGAAGACCGGTATTGAGAACGATACTGCCCGTCGATGTACTTTTGAGCAGTTCCCGTTTTACCGGCAATGGACAGGCCCTGAACCTGAGCATCACTGGCCGTACCGGAATCAGAAACAACGGCTTCAAAAATGGGCATCAGCTTGTTAATAGTTTCAGGTTTAATTACACGGCGTACAGCTTTCGGCCTATGTTCCCTTTCTGTGCTTCCAAACTCATCAATAACTTTTTGCAAAACGTATGGCTGCATCATAACCCCATTGTTGGCAAAGGCAGCATATGCCTGAATCATCTGAAGAGGTGTAACCTGCACTTCATAACCTATTGATATCCAAGGAAGACTAACCGGAGACCAGCTGTAAGGGCGCTTTAACCTACCTGTTTCTTCGTTTGGAAGCCCTACATTTGTTGAAGATCCAAAACCAAGATTACGTGCATATTGATAAAGAACCTCTGGGTCCAGCCTCATTGCAATTTCGGAAGTGGCAATATTGGATGACTTGATTATCGTCTCATCATAGGTCATATTACCCAGTGGATTATGATCGCGCATCCACTGTCCATGTATTTGCAGCTGACCTGAAGTCGGTGTCTTAAAAATTTCATCATCCTTGATAACATCCTGCTCAACCGCCGCAACACTGGTAATCAACTTGAAGGTAGACCCCGGCTCGATCATATCAGATATTGCGTAATTCCTGCGATTCTCTCCATCTACACTGGCTGGGTAATTCGGGTTGTAGGTTGGATAATTAGCCATAGCTTTTACAGCGCCGGTTCTTGGGTCCATTACAATAGCTGTACCATAATTCGAACGCGTTTTCTCTATTCCTCTTTTCAGCTCTTCTTCAACAATAGCCTGTATTTGAGCATCAATGGTGGTTTGCAAGGTGTGGCCTTGCCTTGGATTTTTACGTGGAGAGCCAACTATGGCCCGGATTCGGTTCGAACGGTCCCTTCTGACTTGTTGAATACCTTCGCTTCCTTTTAACAGATTATTATATGAAGCCTCCATTCCAATCATACCTTCAAGTTCACTGTTCACAAACCCTAAAGTATGTCCGGCCAGAGAATCGTAATTATATTTCCGCTTGTAACTTTCCTCGAGAATCACGCCGCGGATGCCTAAAGCTTGGATTTCTTCATATCCGCTATTGTTCAGTGAATGCTCTAAAACAACATATCGTGAATTCTTCGGTGCTGCATTTAATTTTTGCCTGTAATAAGCTGTTCCCCGACCAGTAACTTTGCCCAATGCCTGCAGCAGCGTATTAATCTGCTCCTGAGTGATGTTCTGAACATGAGGGTCAAAAGAAACCCTATGATTTACAAAATTGGTAACCAGCAGTCGACCTTTGGCATCCAATATATCTCCCCGTTGGGCGGGGATGGAAATGAAATCCACAGCCTGTTTGCTCCAAAGCTCCCGCAAGTTCTCGCCTTCGAAAAACTGAATGCGTATGATCTGAAGCACAATGGCACACGGCAACAGCATTGCCAGCCCGAAAACCAGGAACATTCTGCCTATAAGGGATGCGTGTTCGCTCATATTACCTTTCAATTCGGATTATGGGATCGGCTGCTCCGCCATGAATAAATCCCTGAGTTCTTGCTTTACTATAGATCTGTGCCGGGCCCGTTTTCCTGTCGTACGTTAAAGAATGCTCTGCATGACTTCGCTTGGCCGTCTCATGGGCTCGTCGCAACTCAGTAACTTCTTTAAGGATTTTCTGGGTAGCAAATACATGAGTTATATAAAAGAAACCCACGATACTAATCGTCATTGTGGCCAAAATCATTTTCCAGGGTGCAACTTTCGGTACTTTAATTGCCGACGGGGATTTCTTTTTTACCGCATAGGAAGATTTGCCTGTATTAACCTTATAGCTTTTCAAGCCGTAGTAAGGCTGGTCAACGCGTTGCTGGTTTGCTTTTTTTGATTTTATATAATCTTTTGATCGGGCAATCATATTTCGACCTCCAATTTTTCAGCAGCTCTGAGCCTTGCGCTACGTGCCCTTGTATTGCGCTTTTTCTCATCATCACCAGGTGTAATGATTTTATTGGTTATTGGTCGAAGCGGCTTAATATCATTACCGTAGAAATCCTTTACCAACTTACCCTCGTGATTACCGGTCTTAAAAAATGTCTTCACGATACGGTCTTCCAGCGAGTGGTAAGAAATAATGACAAAACGTCCACCAACCTTCAAAACCTCCGTCCCTATTTCCAGAACCCGCTTGAGAACTTCAAGCTCACGATTTACCTCAATTCGTAAGGCTTGAAAAATACGTGCCATAGTTTTGATTAAAAACCTATCCGGTGTCACTGATGCTATAGCCGCTTTAAGATCAAGTGTTGTTTCGAATGGTCTGCGCTCTATTATAGCTTTTGTGATTTGCGGACTGTTTCTTTCCTCACCATAGCGGTAGAATACATTTCTCAGATCAATATATTCGTATTCGTTTACAACCTTTTGGGCCGTTAACCCCTGCATATTGCCCATGCGCATGTCAAGAGGCCCCTCCTGCTGAAAGCTAAAACCACGGGCAGGCTCGTTGATCTGATGACTGGAGACACCTAAATCAAGCAGGATCCCTTCGATATTTCCTAAAATGGAAGCCGGCAAAATGGCATCCATATAACCAAAATTACCTTTAATGGCTTGAAAACGCGGTTCGTTTTTAAACCTTTCAGAAACAGCCTTTAATGCATCATCATCCTGATCAATTCCATATACCCTACCTTTAGGACCAAGTTTGGACAGGATCAACTCAGCATGACCTCCACCACCTACGGTGCCGTCTATATAAATGCCTTCCGGATCTACAATCAGACAGGAAACAGATTCCGCAAGGAGTACGGGATCGTGATATAAAGATTTAGTCATCCTGAAAATCCCCCATTACTTTTTCGAATAGCTCATGATAAATATCATCCCCGACCGATTCATCTTCACGGGCCAGCATGTCAGGCGACCATAATTCAATGCGTTCTCCCATTCCGATAAAAATAGCCTTGGAACTAATCTCAGCCCATTTTTTCAGCTTAGCAGGCAGGGGTATCCTGTTTTGGCTATCCAGTACCAGATCTTCCGCAGTACGCAAAAAATTACGCATGACAATTCTTTTTTCTTTATTAAAAGAATTAATCTTACTTAGCTTCTCTTCAACTTTAAGCCATTGGTCTTCGGGATACAGCAAAAGACAGTTCTCAAGGCCCCGTAAAATAGTAAAACGACCGCCAATCTCGGGGCTGAGGTAGCGACGCAGCTTATGCGGGAAGCTCACGCGACCTTTGCTATCAATTGAATGTTCGTATTCGCCTTTGAAGCTTGCCAAAATAGGCACCTGGTTATTTCCGGATTATCAGCTAAGGGAAAATTCCCCACTTCCCCCCACATTAACCCACAAAGTACTCTAATTAATTCGAAGATGTCAAGCAAAAGCATGGTTTTAAGCTGAAAAAAATTAAGGATATGCGTCCCGAAAGAGGAAAATAGAGGTTAAAATCACCTAATATACTGTTTTAATTTAAGTTACCTTATATATATGCAATATATGTGTAAATCAAATTATCTTTCGGAAACATGCAGATCAGGGCATATACTGGAAAATAAAAACAAAGAATCTTTTTTGTTTTTACGACAGGATGACTTGATAACCAATGAGGGATTTGCAATCTTTTTATTTTTCATGCAAAGATCCTGTTACATAATTTGGCCATTCTGGGTTAGAGATGCTTTCAATATTCGATATTGACTTACTGAAGTCTCTACAAGAACTTCGCTTTGCTTTGGATTATGTTAAAGTAAAGGCAATAGTTCAGCAGCCCGAAGGTTAAATTAATTTGCCGGTTGTTTCATTACAGCCTCCCCCTAAAAGCTTAGCTGTCGTTCCATATAGTTTAAAACGACATAGTTTCTTCATTCCAATACCTACATCAAGCACAAGGTCAATTATGAAAATGGACGTTAAAAGCCTCACCAAATTTGAGATCGAAGAACTTTGCGAACAGCTCGGGTTAAAACGTTACCGGTCCGATCAGATCTTCCAGTGGCTCTTCCAAAAACAAGCTCGCTCCGCTTCTGACATGACTAACCTTCCAAAGGACTTGCGTAATGAGCTGGACAAAAAAATCCACATAACCAATATTGAGCCTGCCGGCAGGCAAGATTCCCGCGACGGGACCATCAAATTCCTTTTCAGGCTTCACGATAATCACTTAATTGAAGCCGTATTGATTCCTGAGTTTTATGATGATGGCGTGGCAAACCGATTGACCGTCTGCATATCTTCTCAGGTAGGCTGTGTTTTTGGGTGCGCGTTTTGTGCCACCGGGAAAATGGGATATTTCCGAAGTTTGATATCCGGTGAAATCGTAGACCAGCTTCAATTCATCAATGAAGTTTCTCTTGAAAAGTACGGCAAAAAAATTAATAATGTAGTTTATATGGGTATGGGTGAACCCCTTCACAATTATGATGCCGTTATCAACTCGGCGAAGATAATAACCGACCCCCTTAGTTTGGGCCTCTCCCCACGGCGCATCACTATATCCACAGTAGGGCTGACGAAACGTATCAAGCAAATGGGAGACCAAAAGCTACCTTTCAACCTCGCCATCTCCCTCCATGCCGCTACCGATGAGAAGCGTGACAAAATTATGCCTATTAACGCCTCCATGAATTTAAAAGCACTGCGCGAAGCCTTGATTCATTATCACAACAAGACGGGCCATCACGTAACTTATGAATACCTTTTATTTGATGAATTCAACGACTCCATCGATGATGCGCGCAGACTTGCCGGCATTGTGAAATGGGTCCCTTCTAAAATAAACGTCATTATGTATAACAATGTAGCCGGTGTTTCCCTGCAGCGTGCCCGCGAAAACCGGCTAAATACCTTTCTCCGCACATTAAGAGATAAAGATATCACGGCCACTGTTCGTCGTAGCCGTGGGGATGATATAGATGCAGGCTGTGGTCAACTAGCTATCCGGGAAGATCAACCAAAGGGTAAAACTATGGCAAAACCTTGATGATTTCCGATTAGCCTACCATAATCCTCAGATTTTGATCCCTATAAATAATCTAATGTTTCTACTTGCAGACATTTTACAGGGTGATAAACGACTCTGTTTTTTGCACATCGGGCAACTGGGTATTCCTGGGAATCCCTGGATAATACGTTGTTTCACCGCTCCCTACCCTTCACTTTTAGCAACATGCAAGTTCAATAAACGTTAGACCTAAAACAAGAGAGATACATAATTATTAACTTTTCTAAATCAAGAAATCATGAGACGTTTACTTATTTCGAGCGTATTATTTCTGGCGTTTTTATCCTATTCAGACGCGGAAGCTCAAAAAAGAACTACTGGTGGACACGAATATAAAGCGAACATTCCTAATGGCATGGGGATTGGTCTAAGAGGCGGGTACTTCTTAAGTGATGACGCCGAGAACGGCGCGTGGCAAGCGGGTATACACACCCGATTTCGCCTTCATCCTGTATTTGGTATCGAAGCTTCGGCTGATTATATAGGACGGCAGCGTTTTGAAATAGATATAGATGACGGCGAGGTCACTACTGAAGAAAATGATGTTGGGATAATCCCGGTTACCGTTTCCGGTTTAGTTCATGCTCCAGTTTCCCCTTATTTCGTTCCTTATGGAATAGCTGGTGTAGGGGCATATTTTCAATTTGCAGATTTTGATGATTTGGTAGATGGTGGTGATGATCAGTCTACAGATTTTGGATTCCATCTTGGAGGCGGTTTGGAAATACCCCTTTCCAACAACATGGCCCTTCATGGTGATTACCGACGTGTATTCCTGGATGACGGTCTTGAATTAGGTGATCTTCAAACCAGGGGAAACATGTTTACAGGAGGCTTAACCTGGTATTTTCACTAAGCTAAAATATATGTGTCATCGCCTGCCATAAAAGAGTACAAGTATCTTGTATTCTTTTGTGCGGGCTAAACAATCAATTTATAAGATTAAAAAGTCTGCTGAATCTGGGTAAAAACCTCTCACTATCCCAGGAGAAGTAAATCATGAAGGCTCGCCCTACAACGTGATCTTCAGGTACAAATCCCCAAAAACGGCTATCTTCACTGTTATCACGGCTATCGCCCATCATAAAGTAATAATCCTGTTTAATGGTATATTCATTTGTTTCAACACCATTGATAATAAAGGAATCACCCTCTTGTTGAACTTCATTATCCTCGTATCGAACTAATATATCCCTGTAGAGATGCCAGTTATTCTCTGTCAGAGTCACGGTTTGCCCTTCAAAAGGAATTACAATCGGGTCCAAATGATGATGGTTTCCGGTGAAGCCGGCAGAAAAGACAAACGGCTGACGGGCATACACGTTTTCAGTTTCAGGTAATACATAAGGATCAACGTCGACAACTTCCTGCCATTCATTAATTTCTTCAGCAACACCTGTCGTCATATTCATAATATAATGTTCAGACCTGGATTGAAGGATATTAGCTCCGGCAGACCGAACTTTGGTAGGACTTAAACGAAGCCGTTCCCGGGCTTCAACCAGGTAGTTTTGCTCAATCGTTGGAAAAGGTTCCGATGGCTTGCTATTCACAAATAAGTTGTTGTTTTGTATTGAAAGCGTATCACCAGGCACAGCCACGGCCCTTTTGATGTAGTTGGTTTTTTGAGAAACAACTCCATCATCTATCGGATAATTAAATACTACAATATCATCTCTTTCTATATCCATAAAACCTGGGAGACGAAACCACGGCAACTCCAAACCTTTTATGTGAAGTCCGGTAAACGGAATTCCCAGGCTCATTGGAGACCGTGCCCCATAATGCAACTTTGATACGAGGAGAAAATCTCCGGTGAGCAAAGTTTGCTCCATAGATGGTGTAGGAATGCGATAGGCTTCCAGAAACAAAGCCCGAATGATCAAAGCGGCAATACCTGCAAATATGATAGCATCCAGCCATTCACGGGCCCAGGATTTAGCTTCGTTTTCTTTTGCTCTTTTGTGGTCCCTGGTTTTACCCTCCGGGTTCCTGGAGTTTTTCTTTGTCATTTATCTGTTATGTAATTCTTCTGTATTGGGGATTGTGGATGATGGAGTTTCACCATTTTGGTTCAGAAATTTCTTCACTGTTAAACGTTCCATCTTCATATCCAACCCTGTACCAGTCTTCATTGTCCAGATCGTAATAATAGTCATGGTAATTACCAAGCTGGTCCACTTCCATTAAGTCTGTAGATAATGTTCTTTTAATTTCGGGCATCAAATCAATGTAACGACTTGCGCCGGCATATACCAAGCCATTACCAAAAGGACCGTCCACATCGAGGATCATAAGTGGTATAGACCCATTAACAATGAACCAGTATTCAAATTGAATATAATGACCTGGCCTGAAGTCGCTTTGATTAATCAGGTCATCAACCCTCTGGGTTGGCTCGCCAAAAACCCTTTCAAGTCGTGCTCTGATTTCACTGGTAGGTATATGGTCGATCACTACCCGGCCACTGAAACCGGCACCAGACCAATTTATATCACTAAACCTATTCTGAAATTCTGACCGCTCAGCTTTGGTGACTTTTTCAAATTCAGGCTTACTGAATGGATCATCCTGAGCCAGGGTATCCTGAATGGGGTAGATAAGAAACAAAAGTGGTAATAGTATAAAACGCATATAAATTCAAATTAATCATTGTCCATGGATAACACAGCGAGGAAGGCTTCTTGTGGGATTTCAACGCTCCCCACCTGCTTCATACGTTTCTTACCTTCTTTTTGTTTTTCCAATAATTTTCTTTTTCGACTAATATCACCGCCATAACATTTTGCAGTTACATCCTTTCTCATGGCTCTGATGGTATCACGAGCTATTATTTTAGATCCGATAGCGCCCTGAATAATAACTTCATACATTTGGCGGGGTATCAATTCCTTGAGCTTGCCGCACAGTCTGCGACCCCATTCATAAGCCTTAGCCCTATGCACAATGCTTGAGAGAGCATCAACAGGTTCGCCGTTTAGCAGAATATCAAGACGGACCATATCGCCTTTACGATTCTCGATAAACTCATAATCCAGGGAAGCGTAACCGCGGGTGTTGCTTTTTAGCTTGTCATAAAAATCAAAAACGATTTCTCCAAGGGGCAACTCGTAAGTGATATCAACCCGATTGGTATCCAGATAAGTTGTATTTACGTAAACACCCCTTCGCTCCTCGCAAAGTTTCATAACAGCGCCAATGTACTCAGCCGGCGTGATGATCTGAGCTTTTATATAGGGCTCGTAAATCGCTTCTATAGATCCGGCATCCGGCATCTCGCTGGGATTGTCTATTACAATTTCATCACCAGTCTCTTTATATATGGTATATCTCACATTGGGTACAGTGGTGATGATATCCATGTTAAATTCACGATCTAACCGCTCCTGAATGATCTCCATATGGAGCATGCCCAGAAAACCAGCCCTGAACCCGAACCCAAGAGCTACGGACGACTCCGGTATAAAGTTCAAAGAAGCGTCATTAAGTTGAAGTTTTTCCAACGCTGCGCGCAAATTTTCGAAATCATCTGTATTGGTAGGATACATACCACTAAAAACCATCGGTTTAACTTCTTTATAACCCGGTATCGGTTCTTTAGATGGATTATCAATCCTGGTGATGGTATCACCGACCTTGGTATCGTCAAGGGTCTTTACACCACCGATAATATAACCGACTTCCCCTGCTTTAAGAGACTTTGCAACTTCCGGCTTCAATCGCAAATAACCTATCTCATCCGCACTGTGATCTTTTTCAGTTGCCATAAAACGAATCTTGTCACCCGTTTTTAACTCTCCGTCCATAATGCGAACGTAAACCACAGAGCCACGGTAAGCATTGAAGATAGAATCGAAAATAAGGGCACGTAGCGGCTTTTCGACATCTCCGGTTGGTTCGGGTACCCGTTGCACGATAGCTTCCAGCAACTCGTCTACTCCCATGCCGGTTTTTCCCGATACGTGCAGGATTTCCTCTTTTGTACATCCTATCAGGTCCATGATCTGCTGGGAAATTCCATCTACATCAGCGCCAGGCAAATCGATTTTGTTAAGCACGGGTATTATTTCGAGGTCCTGATCTATTGCCTGATAAAGGTTGGAAATAGTCTGTGCTTCCACACCTTGTGAAGCATCCACAACGAGCAAAGCGCCCTCACAAGCTTTCAAAGCTCTGGAAACTTCGTATGAAAAATCGACATGGCCGGGCGTATCGATCAGATTAAAAACATAAGATTTACCATCCAATGCTTTGTAATCCATTTTGATAGCATGACTTTTAATGGTGATGCCACGTTCACGCTCAAGGTCCATATCATCAAGTATCTGTTCATGCATTTCCCTTTCGGTAATGGCACCGGTACGTTCCAGTAGGCGGTCGGCCAGCGTTGATTTACCGTGGTCAATATGGGCGATTATGCAAAAGTTGCGGATATGGTCCATGAAAACTTTTAAAATTTACTGAAAATAATACAGCTTATAAAAAATAGCGATTTTAACGATGAAAAATTAGTATTGAGGCGAATCAATTTATCACCTGCCAAAATAAACCGTGAGACATATAACAGTTAGATTAGATTTTTCTTACCCGACACTAAAAAAATCTTGAAAGATTAATAATATTAGCAATATGCCATCTTCAAAGCTGATGGAATCAGGTACGAGCCATTTACCGTGGTATCAGCCTGATAAAAACTTTGTGCCCATTACTATTTCCATCCCTGTTTTTTGATTCGGCTTTTTTATTTTCGGAACAATTATTTTCAAATACTTCCCATCGTCCTGCAAAAAACACAAGGGGCTGGGGGTGACGACCAGGCTTGTTTGTATAACCATTAAACAAGTTGCTAACAAACAAGAACGGTATGAGATCCGGCTTTAATATTTTTATTATCCTGACTATGATCTTCCTGTTATCATGCACCATGATGTTACTTGCCTGCTCGCAGGAAACAAGTAATGCCAATATCCAGGGGAAGCGATCTGAAGCTTCACTATTTACCATAGTGAAACTACAAGGGGACATGTTAGAGCAAGAAAATGGAGACACTGATAATACCAGTAAAGATATAAGACCTGAAACAATATCAGGTACTCCGGATATTTATACTTCCCTTCAGCAAGGAGAATACGGAGAAAGTTTAATGCGTATAGCTGATTAACATATTATTCACGATAGAGAAAGTAATTACGTTGAAGGATGACGTTACTTTTTCTATCTGCCAAAGCCAGTCCCGGATCCCCTAACCGGGCTGGCTTTCTTTTGATTTGCCTGTATTAATTAAAAAGAAAATACTATTTCAAAAGATGGATGAAAGCCAAGATCATAAACATCCATGGGTACTGTAGCCAGCCTGGCGGGTGATCTACTGCTGTCAATGGCCAGATTGTATTTACGGTACCAGGTATTCTGGTGATTCAACAGATTGAAGGCTGAAAGCTTCAACTCAAGCTGGCCCTGGTAAAGTTGACGTGCATAATGCATAGATAAATCAACTCTACGATAGTTTGCCAGACGCTCTCGGCCATGAATCTCCGAATCAGCGAGTTTGTTGGGCGATCCCGTTGCATAGATCCATGAGAGGTTGACCGAAAGGTCCCTGGCAAACTCAAACTCCAGAGTTGAAGAATAACTATGCCTTCGATCCCAATCCGCATAATATGTATCGCCTTCAAGTATATATGGATTTTGCAATTCCATGCTTGAAAGCGTGTAGGACTGTGAAATAGCTAGAAATCGTGTAATCTGATTTCTCATTAACATTTCAACCCCCCTTCCTTTACCTGAATTTTCATAAAACCAGGGCATTTTCGCAAAAGTGTTGCCCAATGTTTGGGTATTGATCTCATGCAATCTCAGGTTCTGGTACTCTTTAAGATAGGCTTCAATTTGCAAATAACTATGGTGAATTGGCTGAAAATAAATCCCGCCGGAGAAGTGGTTCACCGACGAAGGCGGCTGCTCATCATCACTGAGTATCCAGACATCCGAAGTTACCGCATTGGCAAAACCAACCCGGTGTAAGAACTGGTGATTTCGACTGAATCCTACTCCCAGAGATATAGCTGAATCAGGAAACAAGCGAAGCTTGAGGCGTGGTGACCATCTTAAGTAATTTCCATTCGAATAATAATGAATGCGATTCCCCATTTCCAGCTGCACCGGATTAAGCTGCAGAAAGTCCGTCTGGACAAAAGCGTCAACCTGGCTGGAGCTCATTCTGTTAAAGAAACCCTGGCGGTCAAATGAATCCTCCATATAATCACCCAGATAATATAAATACGTTGCTCCGATCGTCGCGTCAAATGATGTGAAACTGATATCCAGCGATTGTTCTGCTTTGATCTCATTAAGCGTGCTTTGGGTAGTGAAAGGGAAGGTGAACATGCTCACCTCTTTTATATCGTTCCTCTCGGTTGATCGGGTATAAACAAAATCATCTTTTGAGAAATTAGTTGCGTATGCGCTGATACCGGCCATGCTGTGACTGTAAATTCGCTCCGTCAACTCACGCTGTAAATGGACGCTGCCCATAAAGTTGCCCCAATCGTTTATGGTCTCGACATCCTGAGCTTCAAATACGTTATCCGATGAAAAGACCCTGGCCTGGCGAAATGCGCTTTGACGTGTACGATCCCCTCCGTAATAAACACTGGCCATTAACCGGCTGCCTGTTCTTCCCTCGTGATAAACTTTGCCGTGCAAATCAAAAAAATGTGCTTCGGAATCTCCGGTTTCCACCAGTTCCGCATTCAGGTCAGTAAGGTCATCTCCCAAAATCCTTTTGGGCCGGTCAATATCAAGGCCCCATTTGATAAGGTCAGGATTGTTGAACCAGGGTAACGAATTCATATAGGAATTGCGGGCAGAGATGAGCCAGCTGCTCTGCCCTTTTTTAATGGGCCCTTCCACCGTGGTCTTGAAACTGGAATTACTGGCTCCGGCATTTGCCCCGATCCCATGCTGTGAACCCGTTCGGGTGAGCAAAGAGAGTGTCCCGCCTGTAGAAGACTGAAATTGGGCGGGCGTCACATCATAAAAATAATAATTTGTTTGAATGACATCCGCATTGAAACTATCAAGCAGGCCAAAAAGGTGGTTTTGGTTGAAAATGCTCATTCCATCCAGGAATACCTGAAAGCCGTCGGGGTTGCTGCCGCGGATGTTTAAACCGTCATTCATGGCCGTACCAATGCTGCTTGACGGCAATACCTGCAAAGCACGAACAGCATTGGTTTCACCAAGCGGGCTAAACTGACCGGTATTGACCAGCCCGGAGAGACTGGAGTCTATGTTAGCATAATAGGAAATGCCTGTAACCAAAATGTCCGCACCTGACATAACCTTCGGCGTCAACCTTATGGTTATTCCTTGTGGCTGCGGGTTATTAACCAGGTCCAGCGTTATCTCTTCGGTTTCATAACCTATGAAAGATATCCTGATTGTTAAGCTGGACTCAAGGTTTTTTTTAGTTATGCGGAATAAGCCGGTGTTACCTGCAGCAATACCCTTCGTCCGACCGGTTTCGCTCCAGGTAACCGTGGCATAAGGAAGCCGTTCTCCGGTTTGAGCATCCACTACATAACCGGTAATGTCAACCAATCCTGCCTGGGCCGGGAGATCGGAAGACTGAAGTAAAAGAACCTGATACCGGCTACTATCCACGCGAACATCAATGCCATGTGGTTTAAGTTGTTTGCGAAGGTCTTTAAAGAAATCTTCATCACCCGGGTCCACCGATACGCGAATCGTGCTGATCAGGCTTTCCCGGTATAAAAATCTGAAGGGCGTTTTAGATTTAAGATTTGATATTACATCTAGCAATAGCGCATTTTCAGCTTTTTGAGCATTTGCCTGTTGGCTAAAGAACAAAAAGCTGAAAATAATCAAACATGGAAAAGAAAATCCGTATTTCAGATCTCGCAAGTCACAAACTGGCATTTAGTTGAGAATGAACGTATAGGTTTTTTCATCTTTAGTGACAAATTGGCCATTTAGAACGTCACCAAGATCTTTCAAACTCTGCTTGCGCTCATCCAAAGAAATGGTCCCTCCCAGGATCTCGTTCATTATAGCTTCGGAGGCTTCAATGGTTATCTGAAAGTGATGCTCAAGTTCGCTGAACACGAAACTTGCAGGACGACTCAAGAAAGTTAATTCGTTGCGCGTCCAACCCATATATTCTGTACTATCAGCGGTGTCCGTTTCGAACAGGCCATCGGCAGAAGAGATAGCTGATGATTGTCCGGGCTGTAATATTACAGATTGGCTGCGGTCAGATGTTTCAAATCGCACCAAGCCTTCCTTCAGGTAAACCCGGGTAATTCCGCCCCAATCCCGCATAACAAAATCTGTACCCAGCACTTCCGCACGTCCATGTTCTGACTCCACTGAGAAAATGCGATCTGAGGCGGATGCAACCGAGAAATATCCCTCTCCGCTAAGCTGGTAACGTTGCGCTTCATCACTATACTGCACTTCATAAAGGCTGGAATGAGGACGAAGTGTAACTTCACTTCCATCCCTAAGCTGGACCAATTCCATTTGTGTTCCCGTTTCAGCTAGCAATGTAGATTGCCCCGGCTGAATAACAAAAAAGATAGCGGTGAATGCCGCGACTAAAATAATTGCCGCAGTTGCCCAGGCCCACTGATTGGTCAGAAAATAGCTAGTTGCTGAAACAGGAGCCGTTTCTTTTTCAATTCTGGCCCATACAGCCTGTCCGTTCGCTGAAACAGACATTGAATTAGCCTTGCAATTTTGCCGGTACGCCAATAAATCTGAAATTACGGCATCATCTATTTCCGCTAAATTTCGATTTTCACGAATAAACTTCTCGAGCTTTCGGGCTAATATAAGATCCTGGTCGTTTGCTGATAATTTATTAGTTGCCATAGTATAAAATTAAAACGACTCATCGTAAGATGAATCTGTTCCAGAGTTATTCATTAGTTTCTCCAAGCTTAAAACTCACTTCCAGGGCCAGTTCTGTTGCGGTGAAGTTATTGGAAGCACCATGCCTCAAGGCTACACCGGATGCGGTTACTTTTACTCCGCGCCCAATGGCATCGTTGGCTTGCTGAAGACTTGAGTAATCGCCTCCGCCGTCGATCTCTGTGTCGGAATTTATCTTAATTCGCTGGCCGCTAGTTAGGATAATAAAATTTGCCGGAACCTTTATCGATTTTACGCGGCCTTCAAATTCATCATTACCCAGAGGTTTTCCATCCCTCAAATTGATGGTGGTTAAATCGGAGAAATCCTTGAATTTGAGTAGTGCTGTGCCATCACCGGCAAGTTCAACGGTTCCGGTTGTATTTTTAGAATCCTCGTGCTGCTGGTCAAATGAGAGTTCGTGGGTGAGTGCGCCTGTTATCCCCTCTCCAAGATTATAATTAGCTTCGGGAAGCGATTTATCAATCCGGATATTAATAAAGTTAATGCCTATAGTGTAATTCCGGTTAAACTGACCACCTTCTGAAGTGCTGCCCTGAAATGAACCAGCTCCACCATGTTTCCCATCAATGGCTATCGATGAGCCTTCCGCCAATCCGTCTATTACATATTCGTCGGTTCTAACATAAGATGAAGTATTCTGCGAAGTTGATATATTGCCTTCACGTAAAGCTGAGAATTTTACCGATACAATATGGCTGCGATCTCTATCGGGAAATTCGATGAAGTCACCATCGGCACCGTAATAAATGTATTTTATTTCGGCGTACATATTGCGCTGAGCGTCAGGACCTTTATCGATTTCACGGGTAAACGATGTTGTATGTTCTCCGGTAGTATCGTTATAGGAATAAGTATCCTGATATGGTACTTTAAAAGCATCATCCAGACTGGAAAATACCCCGTAGCTCTGATCAGACAAGGACTCAACGATTATCTGGCTTGCAGCCTGAAGGTCTTCTTCGCTAAGTGATGAATCTTCATCAAAAGCATTCAGGGTACAAGCCCCTAAGACCCATGCCGCCAGAAATATTGTTACGGAGTTGGTTTTCATTTAAGTGTAGCTTTGCCTTATTTCACCTGTAGTACAAATTTGCTGCTATTCTACCCCCAGCAAAAACATATTTTTATATTCCAGCTAATCAATATCACTCAGATTCTCAGATCTGAATTCCTTCAAAGCGGTACGAACTTCCTTGAGAGCTAAACCCATATGATTTTCGACAGTTTTAACATTTACCCCCATCGCCTCAGCGGCTTCCTTATAAGAAAACTGCTGGAGGAAACAGAAATCGAATACCATGCTGCGCTTTTTCGGCATGTTCGAAACAATCTCATGAATGGTTTTCATGAGCTGGGAATACTGAGCCTGATCTTCAGGAGATTCCATTCCTTCAGGCTGAGGAAAGTCAGCATCGTCATCAAAACGAGTATTATATTTGATCTCATTCAGCATGCGCGTATACGCCGTTCGAAAAAGGTATGCCCGCAAAGACTTTTCTTCGTCAATATCGGCACGCTTTTCCCAGATAATCACGAACGCCTTCTGAATTAGATCTTCAGCCGATGCCTTATCAAGCCCCCGGCTAACCAGTAACCGGAATAATGAGTTATAATGAATATCAAAAAACTTATGGAATGCATTATGATCACCATTCCTGATCTTTCGTGACAATTCTTTGTCGTCCAGGCTAATGCCTGATGCTGCAAATAAAATAAGGAGTAACCACAATACATTAATTACCATTATTGTATTAATTCTACCTGAAACAGATTCGGCTGAAAGCTATAACAAGGTAAAAAAATAAAAAAGGTTTTTAGTAACAGTTTTTTATAAGACCATGAAAAATTTGCTCAGACTATCCTCTTAACATCAAGACAGCCTTATGACTTTAACCGAACGTCTTGGTTCAAGGGTAGAATGCAAGGCCAAATAACGAAGTGGTGTACTAGCCTTCTTTAAAGCATATCTTTGCATTCTCTTTGTAAAGAACATGGATTTCCGGGGAAAAATTATGGATATTACGCTATATAAGGCAATGGAATAGACTATTTTATTCATAATTACATCTCAATTTTAAGTGGTTAATCACCAACGAGGTTGATGGTCCGTTGTAAAAAATCAACCACTTTGATTACAAAACTATCCTGCATGGAGAAAGGTAAGTTATTTCTTGAAGAAAGTTAAAAAAACTTAATAAGTGCCTGAATAGATAAGGTTTACCCTCCGGATCTCATCGTCTGGCTATTTTTAACAACCTCGCATTTGGGAAATAGCACCTTTGGATCGCATAAAGGAATACCAGGTTCTTTTATCAAAAATTTTTGCCTGTGCACCGTCTCTTGCTTGTGGCACAAACGGCATATCTTTCAACCTGGGTTACACATCTTTTCCATAATAAGGTTGGTCCGGGCCCCGGAAGTGCCGGTACTGGGGCTCCTGCCTTTACCCAATAGATCATTCACTACCCGTTCTATTAGCGGCTGCTGAATATGGTCGGGCATTTGAAATTCAAACGTTTCACTGCCGGAATAATCAGTATCAATGGTAACCGTTGTGTTGAAGGTCCCAAAACTGATTTTCCCCCTGGACCCGATAATGGTTGTAATTTCTTTTTCAACGGACCTGCTTGTTGTGAAACACCAGCTTCCACATCCCAATACACCGTTATCAAAAATAAATGAAGAAGTAACAATATCTTCCGCCTTGTACATTTTAGCCTGATTGGCGGAAAACCCCCCGGCTTGCTTAATAGGCCCCAATATAAAATCCAATATATCCAGTTGATGTGAGGCCAGATCATAAAAATGACCTCCTCCTGCAACTTCAGGATCAACTCGCCAGGGGTTTTCCTGGCCCATGACAGGATCTTGTTCTAATGGCTGATACAACTCGATATTAACCATACGTACATCCCCAATAGCCTCTGAATTGATCAAATCCCTCACCTTCAGAAAATTGGGCAAAGCTCTACGGTAATACGCTACATATAACGGAACATTAGCTTTTTCAAAAGCCTTTATCATGTCCAAACATTCATTATGAGTTCTGGCCATCGGCTTTTCCACGTAAACAGGCTTTCCGGCACCCGCGGCTTTGATGGCTAATTCAGCATGAGAGGCCGGTGGAGTGGCAATATAAACGGCATTAATTTCCGGATCATTAATTATACGATCAGCGTCAGTATGCCAAATGGGAATTTTATGCCTTTTGGCGTAATCTTCAGCCTTTACCGCATTTCTTCTCATTATGGCCCTGATACTGGAATCAGGGACCTTATTCATAGCCGGAGCGCTCTTTATCTCGCAGACATCACCGGCACCTATTATTCCCCAGGTGATTCTGTCTTCTTTCACTTTTTTCATTCTCTAAAGTTCCTGTCCAGTGATTGAATTATCTTTAATCTAATAGCCCATAGAAAGTTTCATTCCTGCTCACCACCACCAGCCTCTTTAATGATCAGCTCCAAATCAAGCTGTTGTATGGCACCGATGGCTACTTCTATAGCGCCCTCATTACAAAGACCATCTTGAGAAGCCTCCTCAAAACCTTCACGTGCTGCTTTCAGACAGACGGAACGAACTTTCTCGGCTAAAATCCGCGCTTGTGCAAATTTCTCGGATTGTTCCATAATTATTGGGAGAGAAAACTGAAGCACCGGATGCCTTATACACCCGGTGCATGTCTGTTAATTAAACAAGCTGGGCCTGCAGCGAAATCGTTGTACCTGCTAACGCTTTAGATACGTGACAATTTGCTCGTGCTCCTTCAGCAATTTTTTGAAACTCGTCATCAGCTATACCCGAAACTTCAACCTGGGTACTTAAGGCTATTTCCTTAATTCCACCTTCAAAATGTACATCGGCATTGGTTTTAGTCGATTTCGGTTCATACCCGGCTTTTATAAGTTCATTGGATAATGACATAGAGAAACACCCCGACAGGGCTGCACCAATCAGCTCTTCGGGATTGGTCCCGGTGCCATTTTCAAAACGGGAGGCAAAAGTGAAATCGCCTTCAAAAGCTCCAAATTTCATCTTCCCATTTCCACTTTTTAAATCACCGTTCCACTTGGCTTCTGCTTTTCTTGTAGGCATAATTTTTAAATATTAGATTTTCTATTGGTTAACATTTCATTCTGCTTCTAACATTCGAAATATGAAACATATCCACCGAATTTGCAAGCCGTTAATCACAGGGTAATGAGAAGTGATGTGGTCCTCCAACCACGACTATTTTAATATTGGATATTACAAGAAATCCCATGCCTCATTACTTGCATTACGCTTGCCGGATCATTGATTTTCTCCCGAAAGTTGTAGCATAATATGCTGATCAAATATAACTTATCACCAATGCTTCATCATCGTTCGAACAGATTCATTGGTAATAAAGAAGTTGCTCGGCATTTAAAACTGGGGTTTATTATTTAAACAGGATAAATGACTAGTATTCATCCCACTTTTTAATGTTTGAATTCCCACCCTTCCCGGCGCAGCATTTCATAAGGTTGTATGCAGTGTACACCACGTAGCTGACATGCAGTTGGAATTTTTATTTTGTTAGGGTTGCGTGCTCCATCTCGTTTCTCAGTGGATATCGCAGTAGCATTAAAAACTTCGGCGGCAGCGATTACATAAAGATCGGCGTAGTTTTGCCTTCTTCCTCTTCCAGTCGCCAATGCTGGAAATTGAGCTACGAGATCATTATACAGTTCTTCCTGACGGTTGTCCGAAGGCAGTATCAATTGATCAATATTTTTTCTGCACCATTGAGATACGTCATCATCCTGTTCTTGGATTTCAATATAAACCTGTTCGGGAAAACCAAAACGGTTTTGACTTGCAAGTTCCAGCAGACCGTTCCAAAACGTAGGGTGATGTTCTGGAGCATACCAGAAATGCCAACAATTAATTAAAACGCCCGTATCGGTTACGTACATAAGTTACTTATCTGAACGCGTAGGTTGAGCCCATTACCTTCTCTTCAAACCTTCCCAGATTGCCTACTTTCGTGCCCATTATCACAGCGAGATCACGAGTGCTTATTTCACCGGAGTAATAACCTTCAAAAGCAAGTGTGGGTAAGAATGTGCCGAGGCGTGCTAATTGGGTATTGTAAAAATTGCCGCCACCGGAACTTTCAGGGGGTTGATAACGGTCAATTTCTTCCTGTATCGTGTTATAACTGGAAGTGTTAATCCTGTTTAATGTCTGAAGGCGCCTGATCATTACCGCAGCGCTTACTTTGTATAAACGAGAAAGTGTTTTTACTTCTCTAATCATCCATTCGGCCTGTTCGCCCTTTTCACGAAGTATCGGATGAGATAACAGCGCGTCTCTGGGAAGAAGAAAGGCGGCCGAAAAACGATTGCACCAAAATTCATGCTGGTCCCTTTCCTGCCATAAAAATTGCTTATGCAGCACGGATTCTCCTAAAAGGATATGACCTGCCTCATGAAACAGGGTGAAGATTCTTCCGTTAACACTATCATTGGAGTTAAATGCTATTACAGGCATCGGACGGTAATTCAAAGCAAAACCACGTACCTGATCGATGGGGATGGCTTGCATCTGGAAACTCAGGATACCTTTACGTTCAAGAATATTGCGCCAGGCTTTCAAAGCCACACCTTCATTTTCCCAATTTATCTGGTCTTCTGTTGAAACGCCAAGCCATTCACGTACTGCTCTCGCTATTTGTTCGGGGTTGTCTTGCAAACTCGCACTGACGAGAATTTCTGGTGCATGTTCATCCAAAACTTCAAGCAGGTCCAGTACAATGTCTCTGCGGTTCATGATGCGCTGTACGTCAAGAGAAAATGCCGGACTGTCTTCTTCGGGTGCAACTCCATAAACACGGCGCATTTCAAGTCTTGGCTGGGGTTCTTCCGGTGGCTGCCGCAAATGGAATATACCCGGACTCCGGCCCAGAACTTTAGCCAGTTTATATAGCTGCCTGTGTGTTGGCCGTTCTTCACCCCTTTCCCATTGCTGATATCGGTTCACAGGTACAGGGACCTTGCCGGCAAGTTGCACCGGATCGTAATTTACCCGTTCACGTGCCCACGTGAGGATTTGAGGGTTTATATGTGGGCGGGTTGAAGACATACTTAATATGCTACGAAAAAAGATGAACTTGGCCAAGTCAATTGTAATAGTTTTGTATAATAATCTGGTTTATCTGCATATAACTAATTCATTTCTTGCTCTAAATATCCTACTCAAAAAGTGAACGTTATTCAACCAGTATCAGACCCGCCTTTGAACAACGCCGTATCAACACCGTATCAACGCCATATCAACACCGTATATTTACGGTGTTGATATGGTTTTGATAGGAACTTGATACGAGTTTCATTGGGAGGGGGTTAAGCCCGGCTTTCCCATGCATCCTGCCGTGAGAATGCTCAACAAAAATATGATTAATGCATATTTTGCATTCTGTTCTACGCCTTTAATAAATTTTTTTGTTTTCATAATATCGTTGGTTCTTAAGGAAGTTGGCAGAGTTATTAAAACAGAAGGTTGACGTATAAAGATACAAGCCCTTATTATTCAATGGTCCAAAAATAAAATGAAGAATCTTTATATCGAATTGACATTATTCTTATTTAACTTATTTCCCAAACATCCACTTGCCCCATAAACCCTGGACGGCGACTTTTTCAGGGAGTTTCATCCCCGATTGTTTGAGGGCAAGGGCTATTTGCCCCCGGTGATGGGATTCATGCGCGATAAGATAGCCCATGAAACGGACCGGCTGTTTGCCAAACATTTTCGGGATTGCGTTGTTTTTGCCCTCTAATACGGATTTCAACCACTCATCAATTAATGTGCCGGATGTGGTTAAGGCTTCATGTAATTCTTCGTATGGCCTATACCTTTTTGGAGTGTAATTCCATAATATGGGTGCCTATTGTAGAGACGCAAAATCTTGCGTCTCTACGGTGGGTTCTACAAATTATGACGCCCTCAGGTTGAAGTAATTTGGTCAATGATCTCGCTTTTTTTCATAATGGAACCTTGTTTTAAATCTGCGGGTAGAGTTTATTTCTGTTGGCCAAAGTCCGGGGACGCTAAATTACAAAAACCTTAATGCCTTGTCTAAGCCATAGTTAATTTATATAATGACCATGGCACAGTTCGGAAATCACCTTTATAGTTCTCATAACTTAAAATTCATTTACCGTTCCAAATTCCCTGAAAATATTTTATCTTAACAACCATGTTTATTACCAGAATACATATCCATCACCATCATGCGGGCAAGCCTCACGGCCGGCATGGTATGCGCTATCATGGCTGGTTGCATCGATAGTTATTTTAAAGCATAATTTTTTCTTTCTATTCAATTATTTACCAAATATTTAACCCTGTGAACCCAGAAACTTCACTAAGGATCGCCATTCAAAAAGGCGGTCGATTATCCGAAAAGACCATAGACCTGCTCGAAAATATAGGGCTTCAATTCGACGGCTATAAAAACCGTTTGATGGTACCTTGCAAAAACTTCGATGTTGAACTACTCCTCATCCGCGACGATGACATCCCGGAATACGTGCAGGACGGGGTATGCGAGCTTGGGTTTGTAGGAGAAAACGTAACAGCGGAAAAAAAGGCCGACGTAACCAATTTGCGAAATCTCGGTTTTGGTGACTGCCGCCTTTCTATTGCCGTCCCAAAAAGTTCAAACATTACTTCATTAGATCAACTGCAGGGTACCCGTATCGCCACCAGCTATCCTAACCTTACCAAAGATTTTTTCGATGAGCGTGGTATTTCCGTCAAAGCCATTCCAATTTCAGGGGCTGTTGAAATAGCACCCAGACTGGATGTAGCCGATGCTATCTGCGATCTGGTATCTACCGGAGGAACCTTAAAAAGCAACGGATTGGTTGAATTGGAGGTTATGCTCCATTCCGAATGTCAGCTGATCCAAACTAACAAGAACATCTCTGCGGAAAAGCAGCAGCTCATTGATAAGTTCCTAATGAGGATCGGCGCGCGGCAGCAGGCCGAGCAAAGCCGCTATATTTTAATGAACGCCCATGTGGATTCGGTAGATAAGGTCTGCAATCTTATTCCGTCTTTGAACAGCCCAACTGTTCTACCTCTTGCCGACCCGGATATGAGGGCCATCCATTCCGTAATTGCAATCAACGAGTTTTGGGAAGTAATGGAACAGCTTAAGGAAGCCGGTGCCACAGGTATCGTGATTTTACCCATTGAAAATATGATCGTTTAAAAATAAGTTGACTATCGGGAATATGTATATAGGCCACACCTCCGTTTTAGAGGAGATTTTATTGGTACCTGAAATACATTATATTACACGTTCCCGTGAGCCATTTAAAATAACTACCCGCGAAAGGTGGCTGTATCAAAAGGCGGCTGCGGCAAGCGTCCACGCTTGCCGGCGTGTGCACTCGTGCCGTATGAGTTCATTCCTCGCTAAGCGTGGACGCTTAGCGGAGCAGTTATGGATTTTTGAGACACCCCCCTTTGGCGGTTTAACCTGATTATGGAACAATACATTTATTCAACTCTTACCAGAGTACAACTCGACGAGCTTTGCCGGCGGCCCGCTATGGACCTGGAGTCGGCATTTGAGATCGTGAAGCCTATCATTGAGGATGTCCGTATCCATGGTGATGATGCCGTTCTAAACTTGACCGAACGCTTTGATAAGGTACGTCCGGCATCGCTGGTCCATCCCGTAAAACCTACTTCAGAAATACCGATACAGGTTGAGATCGCGGAGGCACTTGATACGGCCTATGCCAATATTTACCGGTTCCATAAGGCCCAGTTACCGAAGAACATTTATGTGGAAACCATGCCCGGAGTCGTTTGCAGCCGTGTGGCCAGGCCCATAGAGCGTGTGGGGTTGTATGTTCCGGGCGGAACGGCCGTGCTGCCTTCATCCCTGCTCATGCTGGGCATTCCGGCTAAAATTGCCGGTTGCAAAGAAATTGTAGTAACCACACCTCCCAGAATAGACGGAACGGTAGCACCTGAAATTGAATATATAGCCTCGCTGATCGGGGCTACCTGCATTGTTAAAGCTGGCGGGGCACAGGCCGTTGCCGCATTGGCTTATGGTACAGGCTCTATTCCGAAGGTGGATAAAATTCTTGGTCCGGGCAACAGGTTTGTTACCGCGGCAAAGATGCTTCTTCAGAACAGTGACGCTATGGTTAGCATCGACATGCCGGCGGGTCCGTCAGAAGTCTTGGTTATTGCCGATAAGCAATCAAACCCTGCTTTTGTGGCAGCCGATTTGTTATCTCAAGCAGAACACGGACCAGACAGCCAGGTCGTGTTGGTCGGGATTGGTGATGTGGATTTTGAACACATTGAGCAGGAAATAAAACGCCAGAATGCAAAACTCCAGCGTGCGGAAACCTCCCTGAAAGCCCTTGAGAACAGCTTCATCATGCAGACGGCGAACACCGGTGAAGCCCTGGAGTTCTCAAACCGGTACGCTCCGGAACACCTTATCATCAATTGTGATAACCCCGAGCAACTTGCCGAACATGTTAAGAATGCGGGCTCGGTTTTTATTGGCCCTTGGTCGGCCGAAAGCGTGGGTGATTATGCTTCTGGCACCAACCACACCCTGCCCACCTATGGTTTTGCACGAATGTACAGTGGCGTCTCCCTAGACTCCTATTACAAACACATTACCATGCAGCAGCTTACGGAGGAAGGGCTGAAAGGTATTGCCCCAACGGTAACGGCCATGGCTGATATTGAAACACTTGATGCCCATAAAAATGCGGTGGATATCCGGCTCAACATTAACCCCTGATGAAGCAATGAAAAAGTTTGATTTGAATAACCTGGTGCGTCCCAATATCCAAAAGCTTCAGCCTTACCGCTCTGCCCGGGATGACTTCGACAGCGGGATTTTACTGGATGCTAATGAAAATAGCTTTGGTTCTCTGGTCCCCTCCGATCTGGAACTGAACCGTTATCCTGATCCCCATCAGAATAAGCTTCGTGATGTTGTGGCGGATTTCAGGAGCGTAAAACGTGAACAGGTTTTTATGGGTTCCGGCAGCGACGAGGCTATCGATCTGATCATCCGGGCCTTTTGTGAGCCGGGAAAAGACTCCATTCTTGTTACACCACCGACCTATGGGATGTATAAAGTCTCAGCGGGCATTAATGATAACAGCGTAATCCAAGTCCCGCTGAGCCCGGAATTTCAGCTTCGTACCGAAGCGATGCTAAGTGAAGTAACTGCGTCGACCAAAATTATCTTCCTATGCTCGCCCAATAATCCTACGGCAAACCTTCTTAAGCGCGACGATATTTTCAACATTCTTGAGAATTTTAACGGCATTGTGGTTGTCGATGAGGCTTACATCGATTTTAGCGATCAAGCATCGATGGGTTCTGAGATCAACAAATATCCCAATTTGGTGGTCTTGCAAACCCTCTCAAAAGCTTTTGGCATGGCCGGGGCCCGTTTGGGAATAGCCATTGCTTCCGAAGAGATCATCAATGTGATCCTAAAAATCAAAGCTCCCTATAATATAAATAAACTAGCAGCACAGGCCGGATTGCAGGCTTTTGAAAAGCTGGATGAGATGAAATTAACGGTAAATAAAATTTTCAAAGAAAAACACCGTCTTATCTTTGAATTTAATACTTTACAGGGTATTCGGAAGATTTTTCCCTCCGATGCCAATTTTATTCTAATCAAGGTGCAAAACGCAAAAGAAATATACCGGAAATTAGCCACCAACGGAGTGATCGTGCGCTACAGGGGTGACGAAATCCACTGCGAGGATACCCTTCGTGTGACTGTCGGGACACGTGATGAAAATGATGCACTAATCCGAAACCTTAGGGGAATTTTGCCATGAAAATCAGGATTGATACCGAGGCCCTTGTGCCGATCAATAAGGAACATACTTTACGTGGACAGGCCATAACAGCTCTTATAAAGTTTAAGGAGAGAGGCCACGATGTATCTTTTCATGGATCATCACTGGATGAACATCAGCTTTCCCTACTTGCTCAGGAAAACATCACCGGACAGAACTTTGATCCCAGGAAAGCCGACATCAGCATTTCCGCTAATGGTGATGATTTACTGCTAACCAAACATACCTGGGAGGCTTATCAAAAGTTTGCAAGCTGGAATGATCTGCTTTCCAGCATTTTGAGCCCGGTGCGTCAGGGTGAGTTAAAACGTAAAACCAATGAAACCGACATTTCGGTGAAGCTAAATATCGACGGAAGTGGTAAAAGCAACATTTCAACAGGGCTTGGGTTCTTTGATCACATGCTCGACCAGATTGCAAAGCACGGGCTTATAGACCTTGATCTGTATTGCAAAGGAGATCTGCATGTCGATGAACATCATACCATCGAGGACGTGGCCCTGGCCCTTGGTGAAACATTGGCCAAAGCCATTGGGGACAAGCGTGGAATAGGCCGCTACGGCTTTGTGCTCCCTATGGATGAATCTCAGGCTATCATCGCACTCGACCTTTCCGGACGGCCTTTTCTTGAATATGCGGCTTCTTTCACACGCGATATGGTTGGAGATTTTCCTACCGATATGGTGGAGCATTTCTTCTATTCGCTGGCTATGGGCCTTAAAGCCACCCTTCATATCGCGGTAAAGGGAGACAACGATCATCATAAAATAGAAGCCATGTTCAAAGGTCTGGCTAAATGCCTGCGTCAGGCACTGGATCAAAATGAAAAATATTTAGATATACTCCCAAGCTCGAAGGGGAGTTTGTAATTTGTGAATTTGTTATTCGTACGCTTCACTTTTGTTAGTTGTTTTAAGATGACCGGCCAGTTTAATGACCAATTCACAAATTTACCAATTTACTAATTACAACTTCACCAATAACCCACAATGATAGCTATAATTGATTACAAAGCCGGTAATCTTGCCTCCGTTGCCAACGCGTTCACGAGGTTGGGTGCGGATTTTGTTGTTGCCAGTGATAAGATGGAACTTGATCGTTCAGATGCTGTGGTTTTTCCGGGGGTGGGCCATGCAGAGTCGGCTATGGCGGCTCTTCGTGAAAAAGACCTGGTGGATTTCCTAAAAACAACAGAAAAGCCCGTACTGGGCATATGCCTGGGTATGCAGCTGCTTTATGGATCATCAGAAGAAGGCGAGACCGAAGCGCTGGGGATCATCCCCGGCAGACTAAAGAAGTTTAACCCGGCTTTAGGCAAAGTTCCTCATATGGGCTGGAATACCATAAACATCAAAACCAGCCATCCGGTGTTGCACGGAATTGGGCCAGGAAGCTACTTCTACCACGTTCACAGTTATTATGCCCCCGTGAATGAATACACATTGGCTTCGGGCGAATATATTAACGAATTCGCATCTATCGTGGCTTATAAAAACTTTACCGGCGTCCAATTCCACCCGGAGAAATCCAGCAGCAACGGAGAAAAACTATTGAGAAATTTCTTAAAGGAAGTACCGCTTAAAACGCAATTATAAAAAATTCTAAGTAGAAATATGAAGGTTATCCCCGCTATAGATTTGCTTGACGGACAGGTGGTCCGGCTAAAAAAAGGAGCTTATGATGATATTTCTAAATACAAGCAAACCCCGGCAGGTCAGGCAGACTTGTTCAGGAAAGCAGGTTTTGATCACATCCATGTCGTTGATTTAAACGGGGCGCGCAAAGGCCGGTTTGTGAACCTGCCCGTCATTCAGAAAATCATTGCCGAAACAGATCTCTCCGTGCAAAGCGGAGGCGGAGTACGGTCATTCGAAGATGCCCAAAAGTTGATAAAAGCTGGTATTTCAAAGATTGTATGCGGCTCTATGGCTGTTAAAAACGAAAGGGAATGGCTAAAAACCCTCTACCACTTTGGTGGGGAAGCCTGCATCATGGGCCTCGACCTGAAGGACGGCAAAATAGCCTACTCCGGCTGGGAGGAAACCGCTGATGAAGATGCTTTTGATTTCTTGCAACGTATGGTAGATGAAGGCCTTCAGGAGATCCTCTGCACCGATATCTCCCGCGATGGTATGCTGACGGGGGTAAACCTGGAGCTTTATAAATCACTCATAAAGCAATTCCCCGAGCTGAAGGTCATTGCATCAGGCGGGGTTTCCGGCGTGGCTGACCTGGAGGACTTAAACAGCCTGAACATGCACGCTGTGGTGGTCGGCCGGGCTTATTATGAGGGGCATTTGAGCCTGGGAGAAATGAAAAGATTTTGAGTTAGCGATCCGTGTGTGACCTACTGACCCTTTACAACCGCACCAGCCTCTCACAAGCATCTTCCAGCACATCCATTTCCTTGGCAAAGCAGAAGCGGAGGAAGTACCTGCCGTCTTCAGGATCGGCGAAGAATGAATTGCCCGGCACTGAAGCTACGCCCGTTTTTTGAATCAGCGTTTCGCAGGCTTCTTTAGCGTTGCTGAAACCTTCTAGCTCTTTGGATAAGGTTTCAAAGTTCACAAAAGCATAATATGCCCCTTGCGGCCAGGGGACATCAAACCCTGCCTTCTCAAGCGCTTCGCACATCATGGTCCGCTTAACATCATAATCGCGCAGCATTCCATCGAAGTATTCCTGGTCCATGGAAAACCCTTCGTTCAGGCCGTGCTGCAGCGGGGTCGGCGCGCATATGTAGAACAAATCACTTAGCAGCCCCATCTTGTGGATGATATCTTCTGGTCCGGCTGCGAAGCCAAGCCTCCAGCCGGTCATATTAAACGTTTTTGAAAAGCTTGATAGCGTTATGGTCCTTTCCAGAGCCTCCGGAAGCGAGGCCAGGGATACGTGTTTGTGATTATCGTAAACCATATACTCGTACACTTCGTCGGTGATTGCATACAAATCATGCTTCTGCAGCAGTTCCAGCATGGTTTGGAGTTCTTCACGGCTCCAAACCTTGCCGCAGGGATTGGACGGAGTGTTGATTACGATGGCTTTGGTTTTCGGAGTTATCGTCCGTTCAAGCTCATCAAAGTCAATATTCCAGTTGGGCCCACGCATAGGCAATACTTTTTGGTTGATATGCAGCAGCTTGAGCAGGTTACGGTGGTAGCCGTAAAACGGCTCGAACAAGATCGCTTCGTCACCCGGCTCCAGTAAAGCAAACATGGCCGTAACAAAGCCGCCTGTTGATCCCACGGAAATCATAATTTCATCAGTTGACCTTGCGGGTATTTTGTTAAAGTTCTGGAGCTTTCCCAAAACGTTTTGCTTAAGCTCCTCAACGCCCCCAAAGGGCGCATAGATTGATTTATTGGCATCTATAGCGCCTTTTGCCCCTTCTTTGATGGGTTGTGGGGTGGGAAGGTCACAGATGCCCTGCCCCAGGTTGATCCCTTTAACCTTGTTCACCATGGCGGTAACCCCGCGGATATCGCTTTGTTTTAAGCCTTTGGTGATACTCGAGAGTGGTTTCATTTGATCTACCTTAAAATTTAGAAGCCGAAAATCAGTGTAAGATAAATGGCAAAAGGAGAAGAGCAAGGGCTTATAGCCAATTTTAGTTCGACCTTCTCAATTGTAGCGAAAGCGTCTCTTTGGATTCAGCCTCTACTGGAACATCAAATATATACCGCCGGGCTTCAACCTCTTTACCTTGGATGGATGAACTTCTCAATTCTTCATTTTGGTTGAGCCGCAGCTCTACTTCAACAGTGATATCCTGCTCCTTCTGATTGGTGATGGTGATCTCACGGTCTTCTTCCCGGACCCGGTTAGAAAGTTCAGCAAGGCGGACCTGCTTTTCTTCTACGATAACATCGAATGCCTGGCCCACTGAAATGGTAAAATCCTGATCTACGGGTGTATGCTCTAGTTGGTCTTCACCGATGAACTCAACCCGTTCATCGGCCTTTTGATATACTTTCACGATTCCTGCTGGTAATGGTGTACCCAGTTTGAATTCTTCCGTGTTTGCTAGTCGGAATTCAACATCAACCTTATTGTTATTCCTCTGAAGTTGCCCCAAAGGCCCCGTTTGGTATCGGTAATGTTTATGGGCTTCTATACCCGAGGCACGTTTCAAAGTAATTTGTTTCTGTTCCTGGTCGTTGAGCGTGATTCTTTCCGGCAAATCAAATACGTGATACTCAAACATAGTTTCGGGCGCCACATCAGCATAATTCATCTTCATCATCTCCGCTCCCCCCACATCTCTGCGGGACATCTGTTGCCTGGGCTGCACGTTGAGATCACCTGATACCAGGCGGATTCGCGCGTCAGGGTATTCTATTCCGGAATGGTTGGTCATTGTAGCTTTTACATGCAGGTCCATGGATTCTTCATCTTCATCAAGAACCAGGTTATAATCCGCACTCCATCTCATATTCCCTACTTGGTAATAAATAGATACATCCTGCAAACCATCCTCCTCACTCTCAATAGTCCAGGTCAACTGGGGTGATGTTGACAGTATATCAGGATTAATACTGGAATGAAGCCTGTAGCTATGAGCATTTTGGATGAAAATAAATTCTCCGTCCGAATCTTCCAGCCATATCTGTCCATGCTTATAGGAACGCAACACTCCTTCTACCAGCTCACCATTTTCGCTAACGAGACGAATTGACTGGTCCACCAGATGCTTATAAATAGCTTCAGACCAATATGTTTCGCGAGAGTTAAAGCTCTGCTCTATAATCTGCCCATCAAAATCCGCAAAAACGGATTCAGATATAATATCGCGGGGTAAATTACCGATATCAATAATCGAGGTGCCCTGGCTAATTTCAAGACCCCTCTTGTCATGGACCATTCCGAACCCATTCTGATAGAGGGTAATGTTGAGTGCTTTTCTGTTGGAATCCTGAGCATAAGAGTCGACAGCCATATGCATCAGGGAAATAATAAATAAACTTATAGTGATTAATTTCATAAAATAACTTAAAATGATTAGGTTAATCAAGATAGTATCGGCATGTCACCAATAATATAGAACTTTTTCACAAGGCATGTTTTCCCTTTATTGATAGTTAATATAGAAATGAACTTCCATTAATTTTACCAGGGCCCATGATAGGTTCATATAATACATCTATTGCTGAAGAAAAAGAAAAGCTTGACTCCAAGATCGAGCAAATATTTAATCTGCAGAAAAATAACTTACAAGCTATAAAGACGAGTTCTGCCAACGAGCGCATAGCCCGGCTAAAAAAGCTAAGGAAGGTAATATTAAAACGACGAAAAGTCATTCAAAAGGCCCTATGGGATGATTTCCGCAAACCCGCTGCCGAGGTTGAACTCACAGAGATCTTTCCTGTAGTTTCAGAAATTAAGTTTACCTTAAAAAATCTGAAGAGATGGATGATTGATCGACGTGTACCAAATACTTCAGCCATGATGGGTTCAAAAGCCTATGTTCGATATGAACCCAAAGGAATGGTTTTGATTATTGCTCCCTGGAACAATCCTGTCAATCTGACTTTGAAACCCTTGGTTTCGGCTATAGCGGCAGGTAATGCGGTATGCATAAAACCATCTGAACATACACCAAGTTCATCTGACGTTATACATAATATTATAGATGAGGTTTTTGAAGAAAATGAGGCTGTAGTATTTCGCGGTGAAATAAATGTTGCTGAAGAGCTTCTGAAAATGCCGTTTAACCATATTTTCTTTACCGGAAGCACTCAAGCCGGAGGGGAAATTATGAAACAGGCTGCAGATCATCTGGCAAGTGTAACACTTCAATTGGGCGGTAAATCGCCTGTTATCGTAGATGAAAGTGCCGATATTAAAGAAGCGGGGAAAAAGATTGCCTGGGGAAAATTTATTAACTGCGGACAAACCTGTACTGCTCCTGACTACGTTCTGGCACATGAAAGTCATCAATTTGAGCTACTATACGAATTAAAAGATTATGTGGAGAAAAGCTATTCATCGGATGGTTTTACAGTTCATGAAAGCCCGGATTATGCACGTATGGTCAACCGCAAGCATTATGAGAGGGTGAAATATCTTTTAGAAGATGCCCTGCATGATGGCGCTACCCGCGTGTTTGGCGGGGAAGTTTTGGATGATGAACTGTTCATCGCACCAACAGTTTTAGAAGATGTACCTCTGAGCTCCTCTATCATGAAAGAGGAAATATTCGGACCCGTTCTCCCCATTTATTTTTACAAAAACCTAAGCGAAGCCATTGAAATCATAAAACGGAAACCGAGTCCTTTAGCTCTGTACATATTCAGCAAAGATAACAAAAAGACTGAGTCTATTTTATCGAATACTACAGCTGGGGGAACCTCTATAAATGATATTCATTCTTATAACACACACCCCAATCTACCATTTGGGGGAGTAAATGACAGTGGAATGGGCAGATATAACGGGCATTATGGATTTAAAACATTTTCAAATGAACGCGCCATATTAAAAGAACCACCCAGGATAAGCAGGAAAAATTATATATACCCCCCGTACTCCAAATCCATGAACCGGTTAATCAAGTTTTTGGTGAGATATTTTTAAGAATTGATCGTTGATCATTGACTTCTGTAGAGAATATCTGCCCGGTGTCTAATTCATCATCCCGATATTGAAACCAGCTTAATTCATTTTTGATCAAGGCAAGCTAAATCCTCTATTAACTAAAAATCAGGGTACATAGAGAAGGTGATTTATTTCATATTAAGTCAATATTCTTTACATACCTTGCGTAAATAATTCCCGATCTCCCATTCAAGTTCAATGCCTGCATGCATTTTGTTGGTAAACTGAGATTGTATTGAATACAGCTCAATCGGTGCTTCTTTACCTTTTATAATATGTTTACCCATTTCAACAATTTCCCACTGCGACCCCAGCTTATCTTTAATATCTTTTGAAAATATCAGGGCCCTCTTTTTAGAACGGGTCATTGATTCCAGCCTCGATGCAAGGTTTACCGAATCACCAATAATGGTAAAATCATCTTTAAGGTCAGAACCCAGATTCCCTTCAATTACAGGACCACCGGCCAAACCAATTCCTGTATACAGAACTTTTTCCGCTTTGCCATTACCGGCTTTATAACGGACATCCTGAAGATCAGACAATATTTGAGCGCTTGCTTTCACAACATTATCAACAAGACCAGGATCGAAATACGCCATGACTCCGTCTCCCATTATTTTAGAGACTTGCCCCCCATTAGAGATAATGTTACTGGTAACTATTTTTAAATATTTGTTCAATAAATCAATAACAAGGTTGGGTTCCAGGTTTTCGCTAAAAGCAGAGAAAAAAACTACATCACTAAAAAATACAATTTTATCGATTGTTTGAGACGATTTTGTGACGAGTCCGTTCCGACTGCTAACAAATTTAAAATCAGCCGAAGTAATATCATTACCTTCCAATACTTTGTTTGATAGTATCTTTATCATGCTTCTCAGAGGATCTGATGCATCCTCTTTTCCATCGTTCAGGTCAATCGTCTTCATACTCCATTTGGAATAATCCCTTTTCAAAATTGGGCCCTGTTGTAACTTAATGATACTAAAGTGACGTTTATCTTTAAAAATTTTTTCATTAAACAAATGAAGAACAGCTTTTTCTTCGCCCTCAAGTACCTGAAAAAAGTTTACGTCCGAACATATGAGGAACCCTGTAATATTATTTTTTTTATTAAAAACGGCAGCCTCTGATGCCATTTTGCTAATATCATCATCAGTGATGAATTCCTTTTTTTTACTGACGTAGGCTAACCTGATCATTGATAGCTCGCTCTGCAATTGGTTCGCCATATTTTAAATTGTAAACTAAACTGCATTCTGAGTGGATTTTTATAGCATATAAACAAAAGTAGAAAGCAGGAAAACCCTTCAATTTAAAAACTACCGTAAATAAACGAAAACTAATGCGATTGCTTTTATATCTTAAAGTAAAGAAAATATTTTATAAACCCCGACTCTTAACTTTATGCTTGCTAAACGAGTTATCCCCTGCCTGGATATAAAAAATGGAAGAACAGTTAAAGGTGTTAACTTCGTAGGTTTACGTGATGCCGGTGACCCGATAGAGCTGGCTAAAAGATATTCTGAAGAGGGCGCCGATGAACTCATCTTTTTAGACATTACAGCCACTAATGAAAAGAGGAGGACCCTGATCCCTCTGGTTGAGCAAATTGCACGTCAAATCAACATTCCTTTTACAGTAGGTGGAGGCATAAAAAGTGAGGATGAAATTTCCGACTTATTGAAGGCCGGTGCCGATAAAGTATCTCTGAACAGCAGTATTGCGCGTGACCCTGACCTTATTACTCGTGCCGCCGATCGGTTTGGTTCTCAATGCGTGGTAGCTGCTGTCGACTCAAAACGCGTGAATGGTGAATGGCATGTATTTATTAATGCCGGACAACTTGACACAGGCAAAGAAACTTTGGATTGGTGCAGAGAAGTGGCTGAACGCGGGGCTGGTGAGATCATGCTGACCAGTATGGACCGTGACGGAACCAAAACCGGTTTTGACAACGAAATTCTGAGTGTAATTTCCAGTAATGTTCCAATTCCATTGATTGCAAGTGGCGGAGCGGGAACAATAGAACATTGCATTGATGCCGTAAATAAAGGGAAAGCTGATGCTATTCTTGCCGCCAGTATTTTTCACTATCGTGAAATAGAAATAGAAGATCTAAAAGAAGCTTTCCACCTGTCCGGTATTACTGTTCGAAATGGAGTTTAATTATGGTGTTGAGAACAGGAAATCACCTGTTAAAATACAATAACAACGAATTTTAACAGTATAAGAATATCAAAATTATTTTTTACTCATCCTTGTTTAAAAAAGCGCTTCTTCACTTGACATTGGACTAAGTACTATATTTTTATTTGACATAGACGATTTTTTTTGAGTACTTATAAGACTCGAACTTGCTAAATTAGCTTTGGAAGCTTAAAAAGGACAATTCCTAACTTACAAGAAAAAAATCACAGATGATTCCTGACGGTTATAACGACGAAAAATCGGCTTGCGGCGTTGGATTTATTGCCAGCCGCAAGAATGAATATTCCCACAAAAATTTACAAGACGCTTTACACGCTTTATGCTGTGTAGAACATAGGGGTGCGTGCAGCGCAGATCAAGTTACGGGAGATGGTGCAGGCATAATGACCGATATTCCTTTTGAACTTTTCGGTTATGAAAAAGGTGAAGTTGCTGTTGCAACCCTGTTCACGCCCATTGAGACAGAAAGACAACGTATTGCACTTAAGGTGTTTGAAGAAACTTTTGCATATCTGGGCATGAAAGTTGTTAAATACCGTGATGTTCCTATTCAAAAATCTATACTGGGTAAAGATGCTCTGGAAACACTTCCTCGCATACTACATGCTTTTATCGAACGACCTAAACATTGCCGCACTAAAGAATCATTTGAGAAGCTGTTGTATGCAGCCAAGCAATTAACTCGCACCAAAGAGAGAGAAAGTGGTATTGTTAAAGAATTTTTCTTTACCTCCCTTTCTACCAGTACAATCGTGTATAAGGCTTTAACTCGCGCTGACGCACTACAGTCATTTTATCTCGATCTTCAGAACCCGCAATTTAAAACACGATTTAGCCTTTTCCATCGCCGTTTCAGTACCAACACCAAAACTTCATGGGATAAAGCCCAGCCATTCCGCCTGATCGGCCATAATGGCGAAATTAATACCATCACAAGCAATCGATCATGGGCATATTCCCGGGAAAAGTCTCTGGGGTTACCAACAGATGAACTGTTAACGGATGCCAATATCAGTGATTCCGGAAGCTTCAATGAGATGGCCGAAGCATTGATGTACCGTAGTAGTATCCCTCACCTGGAGGATATACTGGCTATTATGATTCCACCTGCTGACCAAAAGAATTCTTTTTATCGTTTCTGGAGACGGGCAATGGAGCCCTGGGATGGACCAGCATTTATCACCTATGCCAACGGAACATCACTTGGTGCTCGTCTTGACCGAAATGGTTTTCGTCCTTGCCGTTGGTCAATGACCGATGATCACCTTTATTTAAGCTCTGAAGCCGGTTCTTTTGAAGTAGATGAAAGTAAAATTATCAAAAAAGGATCTTTGCAAGCTGGCGGCGGCATTAAAATTGATTTGGACGACGGAGAAATTCATTTCCGTGATCCAAGCCAGTCTCGCGAGAATCACGATGCGGAATTTGATCCTCGTCTTGTCCCGCTCGAAGAGGCTGAGCTAAACGATAAAGACATCAGCAAGGCTTCAAAAACGCTTCATAATTATACAAAAGAAGATCTGGAAAAATACCTGATCCCAATGATTACAGAGGCTAAGGAACCTATTGGCTCAATGGGTGATACAGCCAGGCCAGCAATCTTTTCGGATCAACCCCGCTCTTTTTTCGATTACTTTTATCAAAACTTTGCTCAGGTTACCAATCCTCCCCTGGATTATCTGCGGGAGAAAATGGTTACCGATTTATCTACTTACCTGGGAAGAAGACCGAATATTTTCGCTCCCAAAGAACTGATACCTCCTACTACAGGTTATGATCTAAAAAGCCCCGTTATCAGCCTGGGACAGATGAAAACGTTGCGCGAGCAGAAAGGGGCACAAAAAAATGGATCACGCTTCAAGACTGCCGAATTCAATATGCAGTTTGAGCGGTCTCATGGCACCATCGGCTTTAAGTCAGCCATAAAAAGAATTACTGAGCAGGTAATTGAAGCGGTGAACCATAAGGCGGCACTTATCATCCTGACCGATCGCAACTCGTCCTATAATCAGCCTCCAATACCCAGCCTGATCATGCTAAGAGCAGTTGTTAATGCTCTTAATGATGATGGCCTGAGACTAAAAACATCTATTCTGGTGGATACTGCAGAGGTCCGGACTACTCATCAACTAGCGGCATTAGTTGGGTTTGGTGCTACTGCGGTTTGTCCTTACCTCGCCCTGGAAGTTGCCCGTTTTGAGGAAAACCGGAGACTTAAAGAGCTTAAGCCTGACTTAAAGGAAAAGAATTACATTAATGCCCTGGAATCCGGTCTACTAAAGATCATGTCGAAGTCAGGGATTTCCGTAGTCAAGAGCTACCAAAGTTCGAAGCTTTTTATGGCAGTCGGTATAGGAGATGATATTGCCAGAGATTTCTTTCCCGGGCTGTACAGCCCCATCAGCGGCATTGGCCTGGACGAATTGGTTGAGCAAATTTTGCACAATACAGAACGTGCTAACGAGGCCGAAGAAGACGAAAAACTTATCCATACCTACCAATTCAAAGAACATAACCGCGGCAAAAAAGGTGAGAAGCATTCCATGACCAACTCCCGGTCTAAAGTTGTGCACGACCTGGTCCGTGAGAACCATGCCAAAGACAAAGCTGCTGAGCTATATAACGAATATCTCAAATTTGGCCAGATTGATGATCCGGTAAACATTCGGCACCTGTTTAAGCTTAAACGTTCCGAAAACCCTATTGACATAGATAAAGTAGAAACCAGAAAAGCCATTCAGGTCAAGTTTGGTTCCGGGGCCATGTCTTTTGGAGCTATCAGTGCTGAGTCACAGCGTGATATTTTCCTGGCGATGAAGGAAATTGGTGGTCGCAGCAATAGTGGTGAAGGCGGGGAAAATCCATATTACTTCAAAAATGGAGTAACAGCCGCCATTAAGCAGGTTGCATCAGCCCGTTTTGGAGTAACCGCTGAGTATATCGTCTCCGGCGAGGGTGTCCAAATCAAGATTGCCCAGGGAGCGAAACCCGGCGAGGGTGGACAGCTTATGGGCATCAAAGTTAATGAGGATATTGCCCGTGCACGACATGCCAATCCGGGGTTCGATCTCATTTCCCCTCCCCCACTTCATGATATTTACAGCATTGAGGATCTCAAGCAGCTTATTTATGAACTTAAGCAGCTCAAGCCTTCCCTTAACATCAACGTAAAACTAGTGGCAGGTGCCAATATAGGCACAATTGCCGTAGGTGTAGCCAAAGCCGGAGCTGATGTAATACACATATCAGGAGGCGATGGTGGCACAGGCGCAGCTACACTGAGTTCAATGAAACATGCAGGCCTGCCATGGGAGTTTGGCCTGACCGAGGTCCATGAGGCATTGAGCATAAATGGACTTCGTGAGAATGTAAAATTACGTGTTGATGGTGGCCTCAGTACAGGCAAAGACCTGGCCATTGCCGCTATCCTTGGCGGTGAAGAGTTCGAGTTTGGCAAGCTTTTGCTTGTTGCGCAAGGTTGTGTGATGGCCAGAGTTTGTGAGAAAAATACATGTCCGACAGGTATAGCAACACACGATCCCAAGTTTAAAGCCAAATATCAAGGCGAAAAAGATCACGTCATAAAAATGATGAATTACCTGGCTGATGATCTTCGCCAGACCCTTGCCCAACTCGGCGTATCTTCAGTGGATCAATTGATCGGACGAAAAGACCTGCTCGAGGTCAACGAAAACCATGCTCAGCTGATCGATCGTAAGAAAATCGACCTTGGCTTCTTCCTTAATGAATCACATACAGGTCGAAATACTAAAGACAATCTGTTCTTTGAAGGTATCAATGATTTAAACAGTAAAATTCTAAGTGACTGTAAAAAAGTACTTGATGATGAAGGAAGCATTGAGCTTTCCTATAAAATTAAAACTACAGACCGGGCTGCATTATCCACCCTATCCGGTGAAATTGCCTCGCGCATTCACAGTAAAAGAAAACGGGCACTTATAAGCAAAAATGGGAATGGAGAAGACTTCCGTTTTGGAGGGAATATAAGCATTAAGTTTGATGGTAGTGCTGGCCAGGGTTTTGGTGTCTTTATGGTTGAAGGGCTGGACATAGAGCTCCGTGGTGAAGCAAATGATTCCGTCTGCAAAACCATGTCGGGCGGCCAAATGGTTATCCGTCCAAAAGAAATGGCTACATTCGATCCTGCTAAAAATGCAATAATAGGAAATTGTGCGATGTATGGAGCGACCGAGGGCATACTTTATGTTTATGGTCGTGCAGGTGATCGTTTTGCTGTTCGAAACAGTGGCGCAACGGCTGTAGTAGAGGGCACGGGTCTTCACGCCTGTGAATACATGACCAATGGTATCGTACTTATTCTCGGTGAAGTTTCGCATAATGTGGGAGCCGGTATGACAGGTGGTCAACTTTACTTACGCAAGGACCAGCTCTCTCACGTTAATGATGAGTACATCACCAAAGTGGACATGGTTGATTCAGATTATGATGAACTGAAAGCTCTAATGACGGATTATCATAAAAAAACCGGAAGTAACACTGCAGCAGCCAGTCTCGAAGACTGGGATACAACAAAACAGCTCTACATCAAGCTCCTCCCAATTGGCGTGGTGGCCAAAATGATTATTGATGAACAGGAATCATCCGAAGCAGCAGCTTGATGCAGCCCGATGGACACAAAGGAAGCAATTTTTTTCACTCCGTTATTATTGCAACCTTTGTGTTCATTGTGGTTGATTGATAACTACACTTTTACCTGACAAATATTGAGCTTACGTAACTTGTCTTAAAACTCCTCTCAAAAAGAGATGCCTACCTACTTTTTGTTCATTGTTGTTAACCCTATCTTATGAAGATGAATATCAAAGAAATAGATTTCCAAAAAGAAAACGGGCTGGTTCCGGTAATCATCCAAAATTATGAAGATTATCGTGTTCTGATGCTTGGCTATATGGACGAAGAAGCCGTTGAACATACCCGTAAAACAGGTAACGTAACATTTTATAGCCGCTCAAAGCAACGGCTCTGGACAAAAGGGGAAACTTCGGGTAATACGCTAAAGTTCATAAGTATGCAGAAAGATTGCGATAATGATGCCCTGCTTATTATGGCCGAACCCCACGGACCTACATGCCACACAGGAGACGAATCTTGCTTTCATGAATTTGATAATCCGGCACCTAAAGCATATTACCCATTCCTCAGACAGCTTGAGAACCTGTTGGTCCAGCGTAAGACGGAGTTGCCCGAAGGATCTTACACCGCTAAAATGTTTAAAAAAGGAACCGATAAACTAGCACAAAAAGTGGGTGAAGAAGCCGTCGAAACGGTCATTGCAGCTAAAAACGATAATGAAGAGTTCATTTACGAAGCCTCTGACCTGATCTTCCATTTAATGATGCTTCTGGTTGATCGCGGTGTTCCACTTAGTGCTTTGGTGGCTGAACTGGAAAAACGTCATAAATAGGTTTCTTATAGCTTTACGCGAAAAACTTATTTTGGAACTTCGTTTCTTGAAGCCAAAGAATCAGGAAGCCATCAATTAAAAAACACTTGCAAATTTAATGACATATAGTGTTTCGGGACTTTAAAATGAAATAAGAAAATGAAAAAACCTGTCCTAAAGCAAATTGCCCAGTTAAGACGAGACTATAAAGCCGACGGCTTGCTGGAAAAAGATCTTAAGGAACACCCTATTGATCAGTTTGATTTATGGTTTGATCAGGCTCTCCATTCTGACCTACTCGATCCAAATGCAATGACCCTGTCCACCGCCGACAAAAAAGGGAATCCATCTGCACGTGTAGTTTTATTAAAAGGATATGACCATAACGGTTTCACCTTTTATACGAACTATACCAGTAGGAAAAGCCGGGACATGGAAGAAAACCCCAAAGCTTCTATTGTCTTCTTTTGGTCTGAACTGGAAAGACAAGTGCGTATTGAAGGAAGTGTTGAAAAATCGCCCCGCGATATATCAGAAGAATATTTTCATAGCCGGCCATTTGAAAGCCAGATCGGAGCCTGGGCATCCCACCAAAGCTCAGTTCTGAAAAGCAGAGATGAACTTGAAAAAACACACGAAATTATTGCTTCAAAATTTAAGGGGAAAAAGGTTCCTTTGCCTGATTTCTGGGGAGGTTACCTATTACGTCCTCAGCGGATTGAGTTTTGGAAAGGACGTCCTAACCGGCTGCATGACCGCATGGTTTACCGAAAAGTAGAAGAAGACAAATGGACTGTTGAACGACTGGCCCCTTAATGTATAACATCAAAGAAGTTTAACTGAAAACCGTGTCTAAAAACAAGCTTCAACGCTATGCCGAGATACAAGAACTTGCAAACGTCATAGAGTTGGCCCATTTTGATGAAGGCGATCACGCTGATATTCGTGGAAACTGGAAACGTGATGTCTTTTGCAATGAAAATCCTATAACACTCGAACTTGCATGTGGTAAGGGCGATTACCTATTGGCATTGGCGGCAAAGTTTCCGAAGCGGAACTTCGTTGGGATTGATATAAAGGGTGACCGAATTTGGAAAGGTGCACAGTATGCATCTAACAGCGGATTAAACAATGTCAGGTACCTTCGGGCCTTCATTGATCATATTAAAAATTACTTCACGTCCAACGAAGTCTCAGAAATATGGATTACATTCCCTGATCCATATCCCAGTACAACGAAAGAGATGAAGAGGCTCACATCACCACCTTTCTTAGAAATGTACCATAATATTTTACAAAGAGGACACAGCATACATTTAAAAACTGATGATCGTAGCCTTTTTGATTATACCCTGGAAACTTTAAAATCAAAAAATGGCAGGGCCTTGCAAGTAGTTGAAGATGTTTATGGTAATCATGAAGTACCCGAACTTCTGAACATAAAGACGTATTACGAGAAAAAGCATTTGAAAGCAGGAAAGACCATCATGTATGTGCAATTCTGCTTGGATTAAAGACTCAGATCTTCACTTCAATCTGATAAACAGCGTTAAATTATAATCTACGCTTTAGACGGCAATGTACATGCCTATCATATCAAATGGGAAAGAAGCAGATGCATACCTCGTAAATCCACACGCTGGCCAACTTCTAAATATGCAGGGTGAATCCTACCTGAAAAACCCGTCCTGGTGCCGGCTCAAAGTAACGGCCGCCATATGCGTTGATACTAACCGAGGCATTATAACGCACATTGGTGATATTATTAATCTTGATAAAAGGTTGTACGGACAAGTTTGGTGTTAAAGCCAAATTCTGATGGCCAAGTTGCAAATCCAAAACAGTATATCCGTCATTGGTGACCGTGTTTTCATCATCGGCAAAATATTCCCCAATATTCTCCATATGAACAGCAACCCAAAAATCGGAGGGGGAATATTGTAGAGTTGACGCCAAACGATGTTCAGGTATTCCGGGCAGACGGTTGCCGTCAAGCTCCGTATCGGTTTCTTCCTGTGAAAATGTAAACCTGCTCCAGGTATAGCTCGTTCGGGCAGTTAACTGCGGTATGGGTTGCCATTCGAGATAGGTTTCGATACCATTATTTCGCGTCAAACCTTCGTTTCGATAGTATTCCCGCCCACTGCGGTCTTGGGATGAAATTAAACGATTCCGGACCTCCATGCTATAAGCGGCTATATCATAACTAAGGTTGAGATCAGTTAGCATACCCCGGGTACCGGTTTCTATGCCCAGTGTTCTTTCAGGGTCAAGATCGGGATTGAAGCCTCCCGTCATATCCGGCCGGTTTACCAATTCGGTGGTAGTGGGTGATTGGAAGGCCGTTCCAAAATTAGCGTAGAGCAGATTGGTATTAATTTTATAACTAATCCCGGCAGAGGGGCTGAATGATGAAAAATTCCTGCTGCCTGACTGATCCTCTTCAAGCATAAGCATATCATCGTTTTGAAATACCAGATGATCATAACGCAGAGAAGCGGAAAGGTTAAAACGCTCCCAATTCGTACCTACCCGTGAAAATACACCGGTATTGTTAACGGTTTCAGTTTGATCTAATACCAAATCATTCCGGGTGTAGTTGTCTTCATCAGGATCAACATAATCGTAATTCCTACGATCATCTTGCTGAACCGAAGCATCAATACCAAGGCCCCAGGATAAAAAGCCTCTGTTATCCTGCAAAGAAATACGCCCGCCGCCGACCAGGCGATCTACTTCTATATCTGCATGAGGTAAAGGGTTATGCAAATCACGGGCGATGCCGTATGTTGTGGCCGTCAGGGTTCCTAAATCAGTCCTGTGGGTAAGTGTTACCCCCGCCTGGCCCTGCCGCCAGGTTTTGCCAGCATTAGCATTAATGGAATTTTCAAATGCCATACGAGGGTTATTTCGGGCATCCTCCTCAGTAAGTGAGCTGGGGTTTTGCGTAAAAGGGGCGTCAACAAAAGCGCCGGTTAAAGACAAATCGGTGTTATCAGAAAAGTGCAGTTTGGCATTGCCCCCCAGACGTGTCGATCTGTGGCTGCTGTGGTCTCTGAACCCTTCATGATCAAGAAAAGAGCCAAAGAGGTTATAACTATGGTCACCTATTTGTGATGAGGTTGAAGCTTCCATTTTATAGGTTCCATAAGATCCGGTGTACGCGCGGAAACGTGTTGCAGGCTTACCGCTTAAATCCCGGGTAGAGAGAACAATGGTGCCGCCTCCTGCATTGCCCCAGAACGAGGAGCTCGGACCGCGAATAACCTCGGCCTGTTTAATAAAAGCAGGATCAAGAATATCCATACCGGTCTGTCCATCAGGCATGGTTAGGGGGATGCCATCCATCAAAACATAAATCCCGCGCACTCCAAAAGCCGCCCGCCAGCCCATTCCGCGGATGGAAATGCGCTCCCCTACGGCAAAGTTCCCCCGGTTGCTTACCCAGAGCCCGGGGACGTCAGATAGCACACGATCAAGCGTCAGTGCCGGTTCAAATTGAGTTTCAGCCACACTTCGTCGTTCAATGGAAACAGAAAACGGAGCTGAACCTTCGGTCTCTGTAAGTCTTGCCGCTTCGATCAGAAACTCGGAGGATTCCCCTTCAAGGGTGTCCGGATGAGCGATATCCTGGGCCTGAACAAGTGGCAGCATGGTTGCTAAAAAAATTAAAACAAAAGATATAGTAAACAATCGCATTAGGGGCAAAGACGGGTTATAATCAATAAAAATTACACGAAGAATACGGAAAAATAAGCTCAAGTTCACCTCTAAACCGCACCATTTCCTTTGATAATATAAATTATCATATCTGCAATATGCCGGCAAAGACTGGGAATTAGCCTTTTCATATGGAAGGCGGGAAAGGCACAACGAGCAAGGTTGTTCAATTCCAGCTTCGCCCCGGCCCGTTGGCGAAGTAAAGGGTATAAAGGCAGGAAAGAAACAGGTTAATTCTAAGCCAACAGCTTACCCTGTCATTGCGCGGAGCGGTTCTCATCTATAGATGGTATGAAGGTAGCTTAACCGCGACAAAGCAATCTGTACTACCTACCCTCGGCGTCACCAGAAAGAAGCGGGCAGGGGCATCTGGGCGTTGATTACCGTAGAGGGTGAAGCCATACAGATTGCTTCGCCCCGGGTGTTCGCTTCGCTTGCACCCAAGGCTCGCAAAGACAGGTTCTCGCAGGGGGTTAAGTGAGGTGTGTCGCATTACGGAAACAGGAAGAAAATTTTATCACTGTAAATCACAGACCAATAAAAAATATCATCCATTACCCTTCACTTCCTCCACCACCGCCTTGATTTCCCCGTAACTAAAATCATCACCCAAAGCGTCCTTGAGCGGACGCAAGGCTGCCCAACCATGCTCATTGATGGCTTCACGAATAACAGGGATCTTCTCCGGTGAAACGATGTCTTCTACCGCGAGTTCCCCTTCTCCAACAAACCAGCTCAAATGAGTCTCAATGGTACTGACTCCTAAACTGCGCATCTCTGCAATTTCGGTAAATGAAAGGCCATCTTTGAATAGCTTCAGGCTCTCCAGTTTTGTATTGCTCCTGGCCCCGGCTGATTTCTTTGCTTTTTGCTTAAAGCGAACCTGCTTGAACTTTGATTTTAATCCATTTTCTCGGCAGTAGTCCACAACTTCACCCAGAAACTCATGGCCGTAGCGCTCGACCTTTGTTTCGCCAAACCCCTTGATGTAACTAAGCTCATCAATTTTCTGCGGCAGCCAGGTAGCCAGTTCTACAAGTGTGGCATCTGAAAAAATCACAAATGCCGCCGTATTTTCTCTTTCCGCTATCTGGGCCCTCACAGCCTTCAACCGGTCAAAAAGAGGCCTTTCATAAGATTGGTCGGTTCCCGTCTGACGGCGGTTCACCGCCCTTAAAAAACTCAGCCTTTCTTTGCCCTTCAGTATATTCCAGCTCTTTTCAGTCAGTGATAAGGTAGGATATGTGCCGCCATTCTGGTCCAGGTATCCTTTCATCGTCAAATCATTGAAAAAACTTGCCCATTCTTCTTTGGTGTGTTCTGAACCAACACCGTAGGTCTTAATTTCCTTTTGCCAGTCCGGGATTTTCTTAGACCTTGATCCCTTCAAAAAATCAATCAAATGGGTCATCCCGTAACTCTCATTAAGACGGGCGACTGCTGAGAGCGCCTTTTGAGCGATGATCGTACCGTCAATTTCTTCAAAATCACTCAGGCAAATATCACATGAGGCACAGTTGCCATCGTGTTCCTCGTCAAAATAGTTCATGATAAACTTACGCCGGCAGGTCATGGCCTCACATAAGTCGGCCATTTTGTTCAACTTCTCAAGCATGATATCCGTTTGCTCCGCATTATCATCAACCCGTGCAAAATCCCGAAGCATATTTAAATCACCTTTGCTATAAAATAGCAGGGCATCACTTTTCAATCCGTCGCGCCCTGCCCGGCCCGTTTCCTGGTAATAGCTTTCTATGTTTTTGGGCAGGTTCATATGCACAACGTACCGTACGTTTGACTTATCAATCCCCATGCCAAAGGCGATGGTAGCCACTATAATCTTGACTTTATCTTTGATGAAAAGTTCCTGATGGTGCGCCCTGATTTCCCGTTCCAGCCCGGCGTTGTACGGTTTGGCCGAGAAACCATCGTATTCCAGCCTCTGGGCCAGTGCTTCGGTCGACTTCCGGGAAAGCGAATAGATGATGCCTGATTCGTCCTTGCGCTCTTCCAAAAACTCCAGAAGCCGGGCATAGCTGTTCTTTTTCGGCTCAATATAATAGTGGATGTTCTCCCGGTTGAAGCTGGAGACAAAAGTCTCTGGGGCCTTAAGGTTCAGCTTTTCAAGGATATCCTTGCGGGTGAGCTTGTCGGCCGTGGCGGTCAGGGCGATCACGGGTGTATCAGGAAACTCATCTTTTAACGCGCCAAGCTTTAGGTACTCCGGACGAAAGTCATGTCCCCACTGGGAAATGCAATGGGCTTCATCAATGGCGATCTGGGAAATACCGGATGATTTCAGGAGTTCCATGAACTCACTGTCCCTCGAGAAAAGACGCTCCGGGGCGATGTAAAGCAGCTTGATTTCCTTGTTCCTGACCAGCCTCATTACCTGGCCCTGCTGGTTGGGAGACAGCGTGGAGTTCAGGTAAGCCGCCCGGATGCCGTTCACCCTAAGTGCGTCAACCTGGTCTTTCATCAGGGCGATCAAAGGCGAAATAACAACGGTGAGCCCTTCGAAGAGCAGGGCGGGAATTTGGTAACAAAGCGATTTCCCGCCACCGGTCGGCATCAATACGAAGGTATCCTTACCCGCCATCACGGTGTCGATGATCTTATTCTGCTCGAACCGAAATTCATCAAAACCAAACTGCTTTTTTAATACTTCACTGGGGCTGGACATGACAACAAGTTCCTGGATAAAATTTCCTTTCCTATAATAGATACACGAGAGCGGGTAAACTTACGATGAAATTTTCAAATTTTTTTGCTGAAAGCTGAAGAATTATGAATTTCGTACACCGGTCGGGGCTGTATCAAAAGGTTCTTTACATAAACCCTATGCTTTACGTATCAAGGCAGGAAAGAAATACATTAATTGCAGGCCAACCTTTGCCCTGTCATTGCGCGGAGCGGTTCTCATCCATGGATGGTAAGAAAAGGGCTTAACCGCGACAAAGCAATCTGTACTACCTACCCTCGGCGTCACCGGGCACGAAATCGGACAGGGGCATCTGAGCGTTGATTACCGTAGAGGATGAAATCATACAGATTGCTTCGCCTGGGGTGTTCGCTTCGCTTGCACCCAAGGCTCGCAAAGACAGGTTCTTTGTGGGGTTTGAGTTATTGATAATAGTTTTGGGATTTTCTTGTTTAATACCAACCTTCACTATAAGCCATACCATTCCCATATCAATACCCTATCAACACCATAAATATATGGACTTGATATGGTGTTGATACGTTCTTGATATGGCGTTGATATAGGGATGTTCAGAGGAAGAATAGACATATCTGGTAATCACCATCAGGGTTAAACAACCAAACATTTCACCCCGATGGGGCGGTTTATAGCGGCCGCCGCTTGTTTCTACAAACATTTCAGCCCGACGGGCCGGTGGCGGCAAAAAAATATTCTTTTGCTTGCGCCCCAATAGGGGCAAAAGGTTTGTAGAAAAAAATAATTCGCACCCAAACCACCGGCCCGCAGGGCCGGAATGTTAGCCTGATTGCACCCTTATCACAAAGCGGTCCAAATAGAGCTGAACTGCGACTGGCACCTCATCGGAACTGGCTGTGGATTGTGCTCACAAGAGCTGGACCGTAGCTTTAGCATAAAATGAATACTATTTAATTCGATACGATAAGTCGAGGCTGAGTGGCCCGATTATTAACCGGGTGTACCTGTGCTGAAATCAGGAAAAACAGCATAAAGGCCATCCTTGCTAATCCAAACTGGCATACCTCACGCTCAGGCCGTATTTTGAGGCTGAATTTTCACCCTCAAACGGCAAATACCCTGAAGAACATCAAATTCATTTATTTCGACCTGGACGATACGCTGCTGGACCATAGGTCCGCTCAAAAGCGGGCGCTGGAGGAGTTGCATCTAAATTCCGCCATCCTGAAGGATACTTCATCACACATCTTTCTGGAAACGTACAACCGCGTAAATGATCAATTATGGCAGGATTTCAGAAGTTCTTTAATTGACCGGCACGAGCTCCAGCGGCTTCGCTTTGAACTGACGCTTAAAGAACTGGAATTGGAAACGTCATTTCATGCCGAGCTTGGCGACTATTACCGGAAATCGTATCAATCGGGATGGAGCTGGATTGAGGGGGCGGAAGCTTTTTATAATGAAATCAGCAAGGTTTATGATGTCGGGCTGCTGACCAATGGCTTTTCGGAGACCCAGCAAAAGAAGATAAGACAATTCGATTTTAATAAAACGTCACGGCATATCGTTATTTCGGAAGATATAGGGTATTTGAAACCCGATTCCCGTATTTTTGACTATGCTACAAAACTTACCGGGCTCAATCCGGACCAAATATTATATGTTGGTGACTCTTATCAATCCGATATCATCGGCGGCTCCCAATTCGGTTGGAAAACGGCTTGGTTCACCGGCAACCCTGAAGCTGGTCAAATGAATACCGCAGACGTAATTTTCAACGATTTTTCTCAACTTCAACGATTGCTGATCAATGAATAACGCGCTCATACAAGAACCCGAAGTAAACTTGGAACTAGCCAAAGAACACGGCTTAACGGAAGAAGAATTTCAATCCATTAAAGATAAACTCGGGCGCACGCCAACTTTTACGGAACTGGGTGTTTACTCGGTGATGTGGAGCGAGCACTGTTCCTACAAAAACTCCATCACGCTCATAAAAACCCTGCCAAGTTCGGGGCCTCAGCTATTGGTTGATGCCGGTGAAGAAAATGCCGGCCTGGTAGATTTAGGTGACGGCCTGGCTTGTGCTTTCAAAATTGAAAGCCATAACCATCCATCAGCCGTTGAACCCTATCAGGGGGCGGCTACCGGTGTCGGTGGGATTCATAGAGATATCTTCACCATGGGTGCCCGGCCTATTGCATCCCTGAACTCCCTTCGCTTCGGTGATCCCAATAACCCGCGTGTGCGTTTCCTTCTTGACGGTGTTGTGAGGGGTATAGCCGATTACGGTAATTCATTTGGTGTCCCTATGGTAGGAGGAGAGATTTATTTTGATAAAAGCTACGAGGGGAACCCACTCGTCAACGCCATGAGCGTGGGAATTGTAAAGACCGGTGAAACGGCATCCGCCATTGCTACAGGTGCAGGCAATCCTGTACTGATTGTAGGGGCTTCTACCGGACGTGATGGTATTCACGGGGCGACGTTTGCATCCGAAGAGATCAGTGAGGCCAGTGAGGCTAAGCGGCCAAGCGTGCAGGTGGGTGATCCGTTTACTGAAAAACTGTTGCTGGAAGCTTCGCTTGAAGCCCTGAAGACCGGCGCCGTAGTTGGGATGCAGGATATGGGAGCCGCGGGTATCAGCTGCTCATCGGCCGAGATGAGCGCCAAAGGAAAGAGCGGTATGGATATTGACCTGGATAAAGTCCCCATGCGCGAATCGGGCATGACGGCCTATGAAATGCTTCTTTCCGAAAGCCAGGAGCGGATGCTGATTGTGGCCGAAAAAGGTCGTGAACAGGAAGTTATGGATGTCTATGCTAAATGGGACCTGAACAGTGAGGTGATCGGCACGGTCACCGATACGGGGAATGTAATTTATCGCAAAGACGGGGAAATCAAAGCTAATATCCCGGCCGAAAGCCTGGTCCTCGGTGGCGGGGCGCCTGTATATATCCGTGAGACTAAAAAGCCGGAATACCTGGCGGAAACATCCTCTTTTGATTCAGATAGCTTATCGGAACCTGAAAACTACGGTGACATCTTGAAGAAACTTTTAGGTTCTCCCAACATCGCGTCAAAACGATGGGCGTATGAACAATACGACACCATGGTCAGGACCAACACCATTGCCGGGCCGGGCCCAACCGATGCCGGGGTCATCCGGTTGAAAGGCAGCAAGAAAGCATTATCCGTCAAAACAGACTGTAACGGCCGTTACGTGTACCTTAACCCGAGAAAAGGCGGTCAAATTGCGGTTGCTGAGGCCGCAAGGAATGTGGTCTGTACCGGGGCAAAGCCTCTGGCTATCACCAACTGCCTGAACTTCGGCAATCCCTATAAGCCTGAAGTATATTGGGTATTCACCGAAGCCATCGGTGGAATCGGCGATGCGTGCCGGATTTTGAATACTCCGGTAACAGGAGGAAATGTTAGCCTTTACAACGAAAATCCACAAACAGCCGTGTTCCCGACGCCGGTGATCGGCATGTTGGGCTTGATTGAAGATTACGAGAAACATCTTACCACGGCAGGTTTCAAAAACGAAGGAGACTCCATTTTATATGTAGGTGCCGACCGGAAAGGCTTGGGGGGTACCGAATACCTCAGCCGGGTCTACGATAAAACAACCGGAGACGCTCCTGAGATCAGCCTCGAATTTGAAGCAAAACTTCAGCAGAATGTTCTTAAAGCTATTCAATCCGGTTTGGTTAACGCGGCCCATGATGTGTCTGATGGCGGCCTTGCATCCTGCCTTGCTGAGATGTGCATGTTCTCCAATCTTGGGGCCCATATTGACGGACCCATACCCGGTGGCAAGCTATCCGAAATCCTGTTCAGCGAAGCTCAATCAGGGATCGTATTAAGCTGTAAACCAGAAAATGCTGACAGGCTGAAAAAGTTATTAACTGATGCCGGCGTTCCGGCTTATCAAATCGGCCAGGTTGCCGGTGATAAGCTGAAGATCAAAGATGCTTTCAACCTGCCCGTAAAAGAACTGTTGAGTATTTATGACCATGTTCTGGAAGCCATGGAGGGCAAGGACCCCAAAATATTAAGTTAACGGAGCATTCATTTCCAATAAAGAACATTCGTTACGTTTGCGTAAACAATCCAATGATTATATGAAGGATAAAGTAATTCTTATAGTAGGTGGCTCAGGTGGAATTGGTTCAGCCTGCGCGGAACTTTTTGCCAAATCAGGGGCTAAAGTAGTGTTGGCGGCACGCGATCGGGCCAAAGCCGACTCCATTGCCGAATCAATCAACAACAATGGCGGAGAAGCCTATGCCGCCGATGTGGATGTGACGGACCTGTCATCGGTATTCAACATGGTAGATACCGTAAATAAGCAACTCGGCCAAATTGATGTGCTTATTAATGCTTTCGGTACCGGTATGGTACAGCCTTTATTAGATGTAAATCCAAAGGAAATAAAAAAGGTAATCGATACCAACGTCTTTGGCACCATTCTGGTGACACAAACGGTGCTGCGTTACATGGTGACGAGGAAACAAGGCACCGTGATCATGTTTCCCGGAGTGCTTGGCAAAGCCGTGATGAAGAATTCGTCCGTTTATTCTGCATCCAAATACGCTATTCAGGGATTTACGAAGGCACTGATTGAAGAGCACCGCAAGAGCAAGGTCAAGTTTAGCCTGCTTTATCTTGGCGGTGTGAATACGCCCTTCTGGGATAACCCGAATATTGATATGCGCGTGCAGAAAGACAATATGCTGACTGCTGAAGAAGTGGCCAAAGCAGCCTGGTACGCGTCTACCCAACCGGAGAAATCCGTCATGAACGAGATCGTCATTCAACCGGATTCACATCAGATGGTGTAGATATTTCCTCGGCTGGAACTCAATGAAAAGGGGCGGCGGCGAGACACCGCTGAATAGTGTGGAACAGGCAAGATGCCTGCTCCGGCGTATTAGGTGCCTTTATCAACATATTATGCCAGGTCCTTTGAGGCCATCTTCAAAACATTGAAAGCTGCCTGTTATCCGGATTCCTGAATGATGCTGTTGACAATGGGCTTGAAGAGTTATTGAGTCCGCCTTTACGGCAAGCCATTTTGAAAACCTGGTTCATTTGTCGGGAAAACTCGCCCTCTCCCCTCATGCGGGATTTAAAATTGCTATCATACATTTTTCCGCCCCTCAAATCTTTGATCCGGCTGATTATTTTATCCTTTCGGTCCGGGAAGTGGCTTTCCAGCCAATCTTCAAACAACGATTTTACGGCAAAGGGTAATCGAAGTACTACATACCCCGCCGTTTCCGCACCCGCTTCAGCGGCAGCCTTTATGATGGCCGGCATTTCGTGGTCCGTAAGAGCAGGGATAACAGGAGCAACCATCACGCCCACGGGTACTCCGGCTTCGGCGAGCTTGCGAATAGCCTCCAGCCTTCGTTCCGGTGTCGATGTTCTCGGTTCCATCACCCTCGCCAATTCAGGATCTAGCGTGGTTACACTTAAATTAACCTTAACAGCATGATGTTCTGCCATTTCAGCCAGGATCTCTATATCGCGGGTAACAAGATGATTTTTAGTAATAATACTGAATGGGTTCCTGAATTCTGCTAATACCTTCAGGCAAGCCCTTGTCAGTTCTAACTTGCGCTCTACAGGTTGATATGGGTCCGTTACTCCACTGAGCATGATCCCCTGCGGTTGCCATTTGAGGCTTCCAAGCTGCTTCCTCAGCAGATCAGGTGCATCTTTCTTCACCATGATCTTGCTCTCAAAATCAAAGCCTGCTGAATACCCCAGGTATTCATGCGTCGGACGGGCGTAACAATATATGCAGCCGTGTTCGCAGCCCCGGTAGGGGTTAAAGCTGAACTCAAACCCAACATCCGGACTATCGTTCCGTGTTATCGCTGTTTTGGAGTGATCAGTCAGGAATTCGGTTTTCGGACAAGAGTAATGTTCCTCTTCTGTCTCCACATACAGACCTACAAACCTGTTTTCTGGATTATCTCCCGCTCCACGCCCTTTAATTGCTTTTTTATGACTGTCCATGTGCCATGTTAACATATATTGCACATGTATGCAATGGGCATATTATGATTATACGGGTCGAAAGTCCTCATTTAATTGACATAAGTAATATTACAGCCTTGAAAAAAATTGTTTTCAGTTACTGCCCGTCAAGGTGTATGCCCAAAAAAACTATTTCGTATCGGTTTCCTTTTATGTAAACCTGGTCCAGGATAAGGCAGGTTGTCCTTTATAGGCCCATTTATTGTGCCGCCCTTGCAGGGCTTTTGTATTTTTTCATTTCAGCGAGGGTGTATCAAAAGTATAAATACATTTTAGTCAACCTTAATTATTAACCTTT
>JBBDMV010000151.1:0-11561 GCA_040878115.1 Balneolales bacterium | reverse complement strand
ACGTTCCCCTCCTTTTTAAGGAGGGGTCAGGGGTGGTTATCCTATGAACATGAGCAGGTTGAAATTAAAAAAATTTCGCCACAACACGATCACTTTTTAACAACCCCATCAAAAATCACCTTCATAAACCAAAGAAACATTACCTAATTTATTAAACAAACACCACCCATTACCTCGTCATTCCGACGGGAGCCGCCGGTTTTGCGGCTACGCTACCATTGACAAGTTACTGGAGAATAGGATCAGCCAAGTCTTCGACTTCGGTTGGGGTTTTTGATACCCGTATTGCCCCGGATGCTTAAAGTATTGATTGGTGAACTTGTGAATTGGTGGTGGATTTTCCTGCTTCAGGGTCTTTTACCTCACCCCGGCCCTCTCCTGAAGGGGAGGGGGATTTAAGCATAAATTATTGCAAGGCAATTGTATACACAATCCCCTCTTGAGAGGGGTCGTTTGCGATGCCCGCGGAAGCGGGAGCATCGAAAACGGGGGTGTGTTCTATGCCCCCGCGTGCACGAACACCGGGACTACGGCCACAACCTTTATAGGACCATTTACTGTGGCGCCCCTGCAGGGCTTTTATATTTTTTCATGTCAGCCCCAGGGTTGACACCCTGGGCTAGGTCCTGCCGCCTCGTTGAGGCTGTTTAATGCGCGGGATTCTCCTTTTTAGGTAAATCATAGTCCGTCAGATGTCTCGTTCTAAAAAAGTTTACAGGTTATTTGATTAATCCTAACCCAAGTTTACAAGATAAATCATCTGCTGTCTGAACCCCTGATTGAGGTGATTCGTTTGATGAGCATGATTACCCTTTTGAGGTAATCATAGTCCATCAGGTAAATCAGTTGAATCAGAGTTCACCCCTTTACCGGCATATTATTTCTTTTATTCATACTTTCCCTATTATGAAGTTAATCCTTTTTTTACTGGCAGCTATCTTTATGGCAGCCTGTTCACCGAAACAGGAGCCAGAAACGCTGGACAGGGACCAGCCTTATATTGAGAGGCAGCCTATCCATTACAAATATGCGCCTAAAAACGAATATCCGCTTTCACAAAATGATGACGGCTCATATCGATTGGAAATTGAAGCAGCTTCTGATGAAATGGTAACCTTACATTATCTGGGTGAAACGTATCCGTTGCACATAAGCCCGGGGCAGCCGTTGGATGTATATATCAACCGGGGGTGGTTTCCCTTACGGACAAAGGTTGCAGGGCCTTCCGCTGAATTGAATGAAATCTATCAGGAATTTCTTCCGGAGGAACAGGCATTGAGGCAGAAAATCCGTGACGAATTGCCCGGATTTCGGGAGAACGAGCAGAATGAGGTGCTGAAAACTCATAAAGAGCTCATTGCACTTAATAAAAGATATTTTGAGGACACCGGTTTTGAAGATTTCATTTATAAAGCCAAAGGGGAGTACCTTGTAAGGGCTTTAGATGAGATTCAAATTAAGAGGGGGCATGCTGGCTATGATGCTGAGGTTGCCCGTCAAGCTGTTTTGGATGAGGCTGTTGAAATGGATTTCTTCACCCTTAAATCCTTAAAGGCACAGCGGGCGGGAATAAGGGATTTCACCCATTCTTTCTCCCAAACATTTGGGATTAAGGAAGAATTGAATGCTGAGTATGGAATGGATTTGCAGGAGTATGACGTACGACGTTTGGGATATGAGCAATTAAATGAGGCCAGAGTATCTGTACTGGACTACATCGAGGATAAAGAGGCCTATGTACATGCACAAATGTATTTGGTAGCGGAACGCATAGGAGAGGCTCCCTTCGAAAAGGCTGAACCCACCTACTTCGAATTCATAGAAAACTATCCTGAATATACAGAGTACGCCGAGTTTTTAACGGATCATTATAATGGAATGAAGGCCGTGCAGCCTGGTCAGCCGGCCATTGAGTTCTCCGTTGAAGACTATACCGGGGAAGTACATACGATGGCTGATTACAGAGGCAAATACGTATTGCTGGATTTATGGGCAAGCTGGTGCATACCGTGCTTGCAGGAGTTTCCCCATATGGAAAGACTTTATGAGAAGTATGATCGGGATGATTTTGAGATTGTAGCCCTATCGATTGAAGAAGACCGGGAAGCCTGGGAAAATGCTGTTCAGCGATACGATCACCCATGGCCGCAGCTGCATGACGGGGCGGGTTTCCAGCAGGAAACCTTTACAGCATACCGGGGCGGTGGAATTCCATTCTACATACTGATTAACCGTGAAGGTAAGATCGAACGTCATAACGACATCCGCGCATCCTTCAACCTTGAAGAGGTCATGGACAGCTTATTAAGCGGGGAGTAAGTTTGGTTATAATAAAAACAGTTAAAAGCGTTGAGTAAAATATCAATAAACTATGAAGCAGAGGATTTTTAGTTTCTTCCCGCCTTCGTAGTTGAAAAGACATTGAAAACTTTACATCATTATAGGTATCATAATAGAATTATGCGGTTTAGCTTAAAGCCTTATCGCTTCAAGAGGCAACTAAAGAAGTGCTTTTAATGAAATTAGGGGTCTCAAGTAACATTTTGCATCCTGTCATCCAATAAATAATAGCTATGAAACAGATAAGTTTGACTATGGCCGCTTTCATCATCCTGTGCCTGTCCCTTACACCACATATCCACGCTCAGGATTTGGAAGAGTTTGAAAAGAATGTCACCGAATTCACTCTTGACAATGGGCTGAGCTTCGTCATCTTAAAAAGAGACGTGGCCCCTGTGATTAGTTTTGTAACGTATATTGATGTAGGGTCAGCCAATGAGCCGGTCGGGCAAACGGGTATTGCTCATATATTTGAACATATGGCCTTTAAAGGGTCAGCCGAAATTGGCACAACTAACTATGAAGAAGAAATAGAGGTTATCGGGCAGATGGACCTGGCTTACCGTGAATGGCTGCGAGAGAAGAACAAGTCCAACCCCAATGAAGAAAAGCTGGAGGAGAAATGGGAGGAATTTGAACGGATACAGGAACGGTCTCAGGAATATGTCGTTAACAACGAATTCACCCAATTTATTGAACGTGAGGGCGCCTCAGGTTTAAACGCTTTTACCAGCGCAGATGCTACGGCATATTTTTATAGTTTACCGGAAAATAAAGCCGAACTCTGGTTTACCCTGGAGGCAGACCGTTTCAAGCAACCTGTTATGCGGGAGTTTTACACAGAAAAGGATATCATTTTTGAAGAACGACGATCGCGTACCGATTCAAGCCCTATAGGTCGTTTGATTGAGGAGTTTGTTTCCATTGCTTATTCAGCCCATCCTTACATGAACCCGGTTATTGGCTGGCCTTCAGATATTGAGAATACCACCATCAAGGATGCACTGGAGTTTTATGAAACTTATTATGTACCCTCCAATATCACTATAGGTATTGCCGGCGATGTTGATTCTGATGAAATGAAACGTTTTGCAGAGTTATATTTTGGTGATATGCCAGCAGGGGACCCGGCACCACAACTTATGGTAGAAGAACCCGAACAAAGAGGAGAACGACGTTTCGTGATCGAGGAGAGTTCACAGCCCTGGTTCATGATGGGATTCCATGGGGTAGAAGAAAATCATCCGGACGCCAAGGCCCTTGATTTGCTGGGTTCTATTCTGGCACAAGGCCGGACTTCACGGCTGTACCGTCGCATGGTTGTTGAGGAGCAATCAGCCTTGAATGCGGGAGCCTTCAGTGGCTTTCCGGGCAGCAAGTATCAATCGTTATTCTTAACCTATGTTTTACCGAATCAGGGTGTTGACATGGGAGATGTTGAAGCAACTTTATTGGAAGAAATTGAAAAAGTAAAAGAGGGTGATGTCAGGCAAAGCGAACTTGACCGGGTGAGGACCAATGCACGGGCTAATCTTATTAGAGGTCTGGACTCAAATAGCGGACTCGCACTCAGCCTTGCTGAAGCAGCGGGTAAGCACGATGACTGGAGAACGGTTTTTACTGATATGGATGAGTTCAATGATGTTACACTTGAAGATATCAAGCGCGTTGCGAATACCTATATGGTTAAGAAAAACCGCACCGTGGGTATGATACAGACTGAGAAAGACGAAGAAGTAACCATCAATTAAACTCTCCATTTTTTTTACAAAAAAATAACGTTATGAAACGCACTTTAAGCATCTCCTTGATTTGGTTAATAGCAGGATTTTCTCTGCTGGAAGCCCAGACACGCTATGATGAACTAACCTACCCCGAGTTGAACGAGTTTCAGGTACCTGATATCGAAACGTTTGAACTGGATAACGGAATCAAGTTTTACCTGGTCGAGGATAATGAACTGCCTCTGATTAATATGAATGTGATTGTAAGAGCAGGGTCTTTTATGATCTCAAACGAGAAAGTCGGTTTGGCCAGCATGACTACCCAGGTCATGCGTAACGGCGGCACCAAAAAATATCCTGAAGAAGAGCTTAATGAACTGCTCGAAAATCGTGCCGCTCGAATGGAATTTGGAATGGAACTTTCTTCGGGCTCTGGTTCTATGAATGTTCTTAAAGAAGATTTCAATAATCTTCTGCCGGTATTCATAGACCTTTTGAAAAATCCTGCTTTCCCGGAAGATAAAATTGATCTTGCCAAGACACGAACTCGCAGTGGAATATCAAGACGTAATGACAACGCCCAAAGCGTAGCCAGCCGTGAGTTCAGTCAGCTAATCTATGGAGAGGAATCATTATACGGCAGGCTAATCGAATATGAAACCTTGAGCAACATCACCCGTGATGATATGATCGAGTTTCACGAGCAGGCTTTTACCGGCAGCAACCTTATGATTGGGATCACTGGTGATTTTTCAGCCCCCCAGATGAAAGATGCCCTTCAAGAAGCATTCAGCGATTACCCAAAAGGTACGAGAAATGAGTTGGACCTACCGGAAGTTGATTATGAATTTAATTCCAGCATTAACTTTATCGATAAACCTGACGTAAATCAAAGTGTAGTATTTATGGGCCATATTGGTGGCTTGAGAGATAATCCCGATTATGCAGCCCTGCAGGCCATGAATGAAATATTGAGCGGCGGTTCTTTTTCTGGCCGGCTTATGCAAACCGTACGCTCAGAAATGGGACTTGCCTATAGTGTGTTTGGTAGTTATCAGAGCAACGTCCAATACAAAGGCCAGTTCTATGCCGGGATCAGCACACGAAGCTCTGCAACAGGTGAAGCTATTAATGCCGTGAGAGATCAGATCATTCGCCTGCAAGAGGAGAAAGTAGGAGAGCAGGAACTGGAAGAAGCAAAAGAGAGAATCTTGAACTCACTAGTGTTCCGGTATGACAGCAAATCCAGTGTACTTCGGGAACGGATGAGCTACGAATATAATGGACTTCCTGCTGATGCTTTTGAAAAGTATATCGAACAGCTTCAAGATGTCACTGTAGATGATATTTACCGCGCTGCCAATGAATACATACAGCCCGGCAACATGCGGGTCCTGGTGGTTGGCAATGCCTCTGAAATCGGTGATCAACTGGATGAGTTCGGTGATGTTAATGAAATAGACATCACCATACCGCGTGCACAGCGCGAGGACGAGTGAGTTACATCAGGCGGCCCCGAAATGGGCCGCGAGTGGGAGGATAAAATGGCCGGTGCTATCATTGCTTGAAACAGCCAAAGGTTTAACGATGGTGAAATTGCCAGGAGATGCTTGTGGATAAATATAAATTAAATAATTTTAATTTATATTTACCTATTATTAGAGATCGCCTGAAGGTGTTCTGAAAAATAAACGAGGCTCAATTTAACCGTTGGGGCCTTTTTTGTTGCGGCACCATTAAATGCTTTTCATGTAGTTGAAATATTTTTGATTCTCGCTTTTCGCCAATTTCTTTTTATCTTTGTTAGGTATAATTCAAGGGACCCACGATACTTTTTTACATTAAAAATTATTTATTTCGTCGGGCACGATCGGAAATGTACTGAGGTAATATCTTGTTATTATCCGATCGTTTTAATGTTTGAGCTTTAGGCTCACCGGTTTTTGCTGTTTGTTACTTAAATAAGGCCGGTTTTAGATATCATTTAATAATAGGAGGTTAGAGTGCGATCATTAAAAAATTCTGCATCTGAAGAGTTTTATATCGACGGTAAACCACCCAAATATAAAACGTATAATTTACGCAACTTCAAAGAGCTTCCACAAGTTCAAAAGCTTTCTAAAGACCTTCTCTTTGCCATTGAAGTGGTAGGGAACGTCCTGCCGTTTAAAGCTAATAATTATGTTGTAAACCAGTTGATCAACTGGGATAACATTCCCAACGATCCGATTTACCAGCTTACCTTCCCTCAGAAAACCATGCTAAAGGATCACCATTTCAACAAGATGGCTGAGACTATTAAAAGCGATGCACCCAAAGACGAGATTAAAAAGGTTGCCAATGAAATTCGCATGGAACTGAATCCGCATCCTGCGGGGCAGATGGAAAGCAACAAACCCACTCTTGGCTGTGGTGAACAAATGGACGGCATGCAGCACAAATACCGTGAAACAGTTCTTTTCTTTCCCAGTCAGGGACAGACATGTCACGCTTATTGCAGCTTCTGCTTTCGGTGGCCACAATTTGTCGGAATCGATGAGTTGAAATTTGCTATGCGGGAAGCCGACTTACTTGTTAAGTACCTGAAGGAGCATCCGGAGATAACGGATGTTCTGTTCACAGGCGGTGATCCGATGATTATGAAAGCCAAGGTACTCGCTTCATATATTGACCCGTTACTGGAAGCCGACCTCCCTAACCTGAGAACTATTCGGATAGGCACAAAAGCCTTGGGCTACTGGCCTTATAAATTCGTTACCGATAATGATTCCGAGGAGACACTGGCTTTGTTTGAACGTGTGGCTAAAGCCGGGAAGCATCTGGCGATTATGGCCCACTATTCCAACCCGGTTGAGCTCAGCACCCCAATAGCCGATGAGGCGATAAAGCGTGTTAGAAATACAGGTGCCCAGATCAGAACGCAATCACCACTGCTTCGACATATAAATGATGATCCCAAAACCTGGGAACTTATGTGGAAAAAGCAAGTAAAACTGGGCATGGTCCCTTATTATATGTTTGTAGTTCGTGATACCGGAGCGCGTCATCATTTCGATATCCCTCTTGAACGGGCCCAAAACATATTTAGGGAAGCCTACAAGGAAGTCAGTGGAGTCTGCCGTACTGTACGCGGACCGAGCATGTCCGCAGGGCCTGGTAAAGTCCAGATCCTCGGGGTGAGTGAAGTTGCCGGCGAAAAAGTTTTCGTATTGCGCTTCTTGCAGGGACGCAACCCCGATTGGGTGCAGCGCCCGTTCTTCGCAAGGTACGATCCTGATGCTGTTTGGCTGAATGAGTTGGAACCAGCCTTTGGTGAAGAGAAGTTCTTTTTTGAGAACGAGTTTTTGCGCGACGGCACACCGGTTGATCAATACATTGATACCGGTGAGATAATAGAAGAAGTGAATTAAGTTTTTGGTTCACCTTATTAAGATCGCTTACTTTTGCAGTGCTGTAAAAGCTCTGCAAAAGAAGGGATTTTTTTTACCTACGCCAACGCCAGCTGTCCGTTATTGTATATAGCCAGTGCCTTTCCGGTCAGCTCTTTATCCAGGTAGGGTGAATTTCTTGACTTCGACCGCACTGAGGCTTTATCAAAAACCCATTTCTCATTGGTGTTAAATATAGTCAGGTTTGCAGTCTCGCCTGCTTTGACTTCGGGTACCGGTAAATTTAAAATTCTCCGTGGCCCTGTTATAAGCTTGTCGAGAACCTCGTCAAGGGCCATGACCTTAGTTGATATTAAGTTTTTGCATGTTACACCCCAGGCTGTTTCAAGGCCGGTAATACCATTTGGTGCATAAATAAATTCAACTTCTTTTTCATCTACAGAATGAGGGGCGTGGTCTGTGCAAATAACATCTATAGTGCCGTCTTTGAGTCCGATGATCATGGCATCAACATCTTCCTGGGTCCGGAGTGGTGGGTGCATTTTATAATTGGTGTCAAAATGTGAGCGTTCGATTTCCTCATCAGTTAAATCAAAATGATGGGGACAAACTTCAGTCGTCACATTAATTCCTTTTGCCTTAGCCTGGCGCACCAGATCAACGGCGTTTTTTGTACTGATGTGGGCTACATGGAGGTGACCACCGGTAACTTCTGAAAGCAATATATCGCGGGCGATCATTACCTCTTCGGCAATAGACGGTGTACCGTCCAGGCCAAGACGGGTTGACACACGTCCTTCATGCATATGTCCGGGTCTGGAAAGCATGAGGTCTTCTTCGTGATTGATGACCGGTACGCCTAGCATAGATGCGTAATCCAGGGCAATCCGCATGAGCCGGGAGTTGTAGACCGGGTCGCCGTCATCACTGAATGCTACGGCCCCGCCTTCTTTCATGTCGGCCATTTCGGCAATGCTTTTCCCTTTGCGTTCCTTGGATACGCATCCAATCGGGTGGACATCAACCGGTAGTGATTTCGCTTTTCCGATAATATATTCAACCACATCGCGAGTGTGGGTGGCCGGGTCGGTATTGGGCATGCAGGCTACAGCGGTGAAGCCGCCAAAAGCCGCTGCCAGACACCCTGTGGCTATGGTTTCTTTATGTTCAAAACCAGGTTCCCGTAGGTGGACATGCATATCCATCCAGCCTCCGGAAACGAAAGCGCCCTTAAAATCATGAGCTTTCTCAGTGTTCTGGGCTTTCAGGTTAGGGGATATTTCGGTAATTGAACCATTCTTGATCCTAATATCAACAGTTTCCTTGCCGTTATGGCCATGGCCAACCGGTACCAAATTACGTAATAAGATGTCTTGTGCATCAGGCATAAAAAATAAAAGCTTAGTGAAACTTTGTGACTTGATCACTTTGTAGTTTATATTCAAGCTGAAATTACAAAAGAAATATCATAAAACCCGCTATAACCTCATCAACAACTTGGAGTTTTTCAACGAAATACCAACAGTATCTCAGCTCACCTCTGACATTAAAACTCTTCTTGAAGATCATTTTTATGATGTTCTTGTACAAGGTGAGGTAAGTCAGCCGAAAATCAGCCGAAACGGCCATATTTACTTTACCCTAAAAGATACCAATGCTCAGGTGCCCTGTGTGATCTGGAAGAGTGCTGCCGAACGGTTAAAGATAAAGCTGGAGCACGGTCAGCATGTTCTAATAGGAGGTGAAATTCAGGTATATCCACCTCATGGTAAGTATCAGATGATCGTTTCGGCCGTTCAGCAGGCCGGTGCGGGAGCTTTACAACAAGCATTCGAAAAGCTGAAGAGCAAGCTGCAAAAAGAAGGCTTATTTGATGAGGCCCGCAAAAGGCCACTCCCTAAGTTCCCAAAAAGTATAGGGGTAGTAACTTCAGCTGGCGGAGCTGCTTTTCAGGATATTATATCGACGCTAACCAAGCGTTACCCTTTAGTGGACCTTTATCTTTATCATGCGGCGGTGCAGGGGATAGCGGCGGCATCAGAAATTGCCGCCGGAATAGAATACTTCTCAAGATCACACGATGTTGATGTGATGATCATTGGCAGGGGAGGTGGTTCTCTTGAAGATCTATGGCCTTTTAATGAAGAGGTAGTAGCCAAAGCCATTTTCAACAGCCCGGTCCCTATCATCAGTGCCGTCGGACATGAGACGGATTACAGTATTTCAGATTTTACCGCTGATGTCCGTGCGGCCACCCCAACCCAGGCGGCAAGCATGGCTGTTCCTGATATCACTGAATTGCGCTACCAGGTCGAAGATCTGGATAAAGGCCTGGCCGATGCAGTCGACCACCAGTTGAAAAAGCGAAAAGAGAAGGTCGAGTATTACCTTAACAACCATGCGTTGTTGAGGGTGCGCGAAAGAGCATTTCAATTAAATGGGCAGGTTGCATCACTGAAGCACAGGCTTAAATCTTCAATACGTTTTAAACATCTGAAGTTCTGTGAGCATCATGCCGGTCTTGACAACCGGTTATCGCGTATTAATCCCCAGATGGCCTTAGAGAAAGGGTTTGCTAAAATCATTCAGGATGATGAATGGATACAATCATCGGAGCAGTTTGATAACAAACGTGCATTTCAAATTCAATGGAAAGACGGCGAGGTTGAGGTGAGGCGGCCATAATGTTGCGAAGCCCAAAACCACAGTAAATTTCCACATCGATAACGGATCATTAAAAAAATATGTCGAAAGTAAAAACACAGTTCGTGTGCCGCGAGTGCGGATATACCTCAGGTAAATGGGTGGGGAACTGCACGCAATGCTCAAGTTGGAACTCGTTTGATGAGATCGCTAAACAAAAGGAAAAACCCGGGCCGCACAAAGCCCGGCTGAATGGCGGCAGTTACAACAACCGGCCAACTTCACTGAAAGATATTTCTGTTCAGGAATCCGATCGTTTCACTAGCGGTATTGGTGAGTTTGATAGAGTTCTGGGCGGTGGTTTCATGCCCGGCTCCTTTGTGCTGCTTGGCGGCGATCCGGGAATCGGGAAAAGTACGATAGCCTTACAGATGGCCAAGGCAAACAAGAGTATCAAAATACTGTATACATCAGGTGAGGAATCTGCCGGGCAAATCAAACAACGTGCGCTCAGGATGGATTATGAAGAGCCCGAGCTTCAGGTTTATACCGAAACGGACATTAACCTCATCATCGAACAGGCCCGGCAGGACAGGCCGGATATTCTGGTTGTTGATTCTATCCAGACTGTATTTCGCCCGGAGCTTACCAGTATGCCGGGAACTGTAGCCCAAATACGCGAGTGTGCGGCCCTGCTCATGCAACTGGCCAAACACGAAGGTATTACGGTGCTGACTATTGGCCATGTAACAAAAGACGGTGATCTTGCCGGCCCCCGTGTTCTGGAGCATATGGTTGATACCGTCATCCAGTTTGAAGGAGACAAAAGCCTGGATTACCGAATCCTCAGGACCTTGAAGAACCGTTTTGGCCCCGCACAGGAAATAGGGGTATTTGAGATGACAGCTACCGGGCTGGAACAGGTTAAAAATCCTTCCCAGCTGTTTTTATCTGAATACGACAGCACCGTTAGTGGAAATGCTGTAGTATGCACGATGGAGGGTTCCCGGCCTGTCTTGTTAGAAGTGCAGGCTTTGGTGACCCCAAGCAATTACGGCATGCCCCAGCGAACAGCTTCAGGGTTCGACCAGCGGCGTTTATCTCTATTGATTGCTGTATTAGAGAAACGGGGAGGATTCCCTTTTTCACAGCAAGACGTATTCCTAAATATAGCCGGGGGCATGAAATTAAGCGAAACGGCCTGCGACCTGGGGGTAGTGTGCGCCCTGATATCTAGTTTGGTTGACAAACCGATAGCCGGAAGCCTCGCATTTGTTGGAGAAGTTGGGCTTGGCGCTGAAGTCCGGAAAGTGACGCGGCTACAGGCCCGTGTTGAGGAGCTTAAAAAAATGGGCTTTAATAAAGCGCTCATACCGGTAGGCCGTAAAATTGCTGCCGGGGGTATAGACTTGAAGAAAGTAAATAACCTTCAAGGTGCGCTGAAAGAAGGATTGGGAATTTAGAC
>JBBDMV010000150.1:7509-11639 GCA_040878115.1 Balneolales bacterium | reverse complement strand
AAATAATTACAGCATCAAATTTTCAAATACCGCAGCAGCTCCCATCCCGCCGCCAACGCACATCGTGCAGATCCCATAACGTTCACTCCGCCGCTGCATTTCATGAAGCAGGCTGGCCGTTAGTTTTGCACCGGTGCAGCCAAGAGGATGTCCCAGCGCAATAGCACCACCGTTTACATTTACCCTGTCTTCATCCAACCCAAGCTCCTGGATAACGGCCAGGGTTTGGGAAGCAAAGGCTTCGTTCAACTCAATAAGCCCTATGTCCTGAAGCTTTAAACCTGTTTGGTTTAACACTTTTGGTATAGCATTTACAGGGCCAATACCCATGATCTCAGGAGGGACACCAGCCGTCGCAAAGCCAACCAGCCTGGCCATAGGCTTAAGGCCAAGTGTATCCATCCAGGCCTTGCTCATAACTACAGTTGCTGCGGCACCATCAGACATTTGTGATGAATTACCGGCAGTAACACTTCCGCGCGGGTTGAAGGCCGGCCTTAACCCTGAAAGGGCCTCAGGATTTGTATCTGCTCGCGGGCCTTCGTCAACTTTAAAGAGCCTTTCTTGCTTTTCCGTTTTTCCATTTCCGGGTACGGTTTCGCTGACGTTTAACGGTATGATCTCATCTTCATATTTCCCCGCCTCTATCGCCTCAACGGCACGGCTGTGAGAACGGTAGGCATAAGCATCCTGTTCTTCCCGGGAGATATTATAAGAACGGGCCACATTCTCCGCAGTGGTCCCCATATTCAAATACGCCTCAGGGCGTTTTTCCACCATTTCCGGATGTGGGCTAAAAAAATACCCGGACATTGGCACCAGGCTCATAGACTCCGCCCCACCGGCCATTACAATCTCGGCATGGCCGGCCATAATAGCCTGACTTGCCATAGCAATGGTCTGCAGGCCCGATGAACAAAACCTGTTTACCGTGGCGGCGGAGACACTATCAGGGAACCCGGCCCGTAATGCAATCAGCCTCGCCATGTTCATTCCCTGCTCCCCTTCCGGCATGGCACAACCCATCAGGATGTCATCTACCATTTCGGCTTCTAAACCTTTAACCTTGCCCAGGGCGCCTTTAATGACTTCAGCGCCCATATCTTCCGGCCTGTAATTTCTCAGGGTACCGCGTTTTGCTTTTCCAACTGCCGTTCGTACGCTGCTTACAATATATGCACCGTTATTCATTTTATCTCCTGTTAAGCTTTCGGATATGGTAGCTTAATTTCTCAGTGGTTTATTGGTCGTAAGAATACTTTTTATCCTGTCCTGTGTTTTCTTATTGCCGAGCAGGCCCAGGAATACCTCGCGTTCCAGATCAAGCAGATAGCTTTCGTGAACTTTTGCCTGGCCGGTGATATCACCGCCCGTCATAACATGGGCCAGGCGTTCGGCAAGGTACTTGTCATACTCACTAATGTAACCGGCTTCCATCATATTGTGCGCCATCGTAACCAGTGGCCCTTTGCCGGCCCTGCCCTGTACCAGGATTGAATTTCGAACGTGCGGGGGCATATAACCCTGCTCTGAAAGACAAATCACTTCTTGTTTGGCAGCGTGGAATCGCCGGTCCGGGTTCATGATGATCTTGACAGTATCTCGAATATAGCCCATTTCTTTGGCTTCATGAGCGCTGCTGCTTACCTTGGCCATGGCTATGGCCTGGAAAGCCTGCTCAAGGAATGGCTGGACGTGGCTGGCGTGCTCGTCAACAGACCTTTCAGACGCCCTTGCCGCCATATGCATAGTTCCCGTTCCGGCGGGTATTAAGCCTACCCCAAGTTCTACCAACCCGATATATGATTCAGCCGAGGCAATAACCTGGGCTGAGCCCATAGACACTTCACACGCACCGCCCAGAACCTTGCCCTGAAGAGCTGAGACAATGGGTTTTGATGAATACCGAAGACGCTGAATGGTGCTTTGGAACTCGCTGATCATCTGGTCGATCTCATCATATTTGCCATCATTGGCGGCCATTCCGAACTCGCTGATATTAGCGCCTACTGAGAAATTCAAACCCTCGTTACCGATTACCATCCCAAGGAAATCGGTATTTTCAATAAGCTGGGTAGCCTCGCTCAAGCCCTGCATTACTTTATAGCCCAGAGTATTGGCTTTTGACCTAAACTCAAATACGGCTACCTGATCGCCCATATCAAGCAAAGCAGCTTCTTCGTTTGACCATAATGTTTTCCTTTTGTCCGATCTAATATGAAAAAGGCTGATCTCATCGGCAGGAACAGGGTCGGGGACATACCCCTGTTCCGGGATGTACACATGCCGTTTGCCGTCAATGGTCTTATAAAAGGTACTATCCCCTTCCCTCCTCATCACATAGAGCCAACCGGGGATCTCTTTATCGGCAAGGTCTAGTACGGAGATGATGGTATCTATGCCAATAGCATCGAATATTTCAAAAGGCCCCATCTCCCAACCGAAGCCCCAACGAACGGCCCGGTCGATGTCAGCGGGATTATCGGTGATCTCATGGATACGGTGAATGGAGTAATTGATCAGGTCCCGGGTATGTTCACGGATATAGTCACCGCCCCGTCCTTTTAGTTCATGCAATGCCTTCCATCGCTCTTTAAGGTCTTTGATCTTTTTGACGGTATCAATATCGCCCAAATTGATATCAACAGGTGCCTCATATTCCTTTGTAACCGGGTTGAGCTCTTTAATCCCTTCCTTGTCTTTTTTATAGAAGCCAGCACCGGTTTTGGACCCAAGGTTACGAGTAGCCACCAGCCTTTCCAGAACCTCAGGAATAATGAACATATCCCTGCTGTAGTCGTTATGAGCAGCGTTATATAAATTTTCGGAGACGTGCACCAGCGTATCCAGGCCAACAACATCAGCCGTGCGGAAAGTAGCTGATTTCGAGCGCCCGGTGAGAGGGCCCATTAGCGTATCCAGCTCGGATATGCTGTAACAACCCTTATCATAGGCTTTTATATTGTGCATCATACTATAAATGCCGATTCTGTTGGCGATGAAGTTAGGCGTGTCATTGGCCACTACAACCCCTTTACCAAGATGAATTCTTGAAAACTGCTTTATTCGCTCGACCAGGGCGTGGTCAGTATGACTGGTAGGGATTACCTCCAATAACTTGAGGTAACGGGGAGGGTTAAAAAAGTGGGTGCCAAGAAAGTTCCTCTTGAACGAAGATGACCTTCCTTCAATAATCTTATGAATAGGTATCCCGCTTGTATTGCTGGAAACAATGGTATCGCTGCCAATTAGTTTTTCTACCCTCTCCATCAAAGCTCGCTTGGCATCAAGGTTTTCGATGATGGCTTCAAGAACCCAGTCCGCATCACTGATCCGGTCCAGATGCTCATCAAAATTGCCGAGGGTAACGCGATCGGCTACATTTTGGGTAAAAAGAGGGTTCGGCTTTCGCTTTAGGTTCTTTTTGAAGGCTGATCTTACTATAGAATTTTTGTTTTCGCCGTCACCGGCAATATCCAGCAAATGAACTTCTATGCCGGCATTCGCAAAATGCGATGCTATTTGAGAGCCCATCACCCCTGCACCCAATACAACGGCCGTGCGTATTGGCTTGTTAAACATTAGCGTCTGCTTATCTGATGTCCTGGTTTCTGTTGTTACACCCATATCGTTTACTCCTGATTATAGTTTCTACTCGTTATTCATTAAGAACATGGTCCGGCGCAGATTGGTTTTAGGAATGGGTTGGATACTCATATTCAATGCTTGGCCTTTTTCATATATCTGAAATAAACTTAACATTGTTAAGTAAGAAAATGTTCAACAAATTGTCAAAAAGCTACAAGGGTGGTTCCTGGCGGAGCGGGGCCTGAGAATAAAACGCTCCGTTAAACGTCCACGTTTAACGAAAGATCAACCCCACATGTAATTAACCACCCAAAACGTTCAAAGACCATAGCATCTATATTACCAGGTGCTTATTCTTACACCGGCTCTATTGGGTGCAAGTTCGCTAAGCGCAGACGCTTAGCGGAGCGGGGTAAGGGTGGTTCCTGGCGGAGCGGGGCCTGAGAAAACGCTCCGTTAAACGTCCACGTTTAACGAAGGATCAACGCCCACATGTAATTAACCACCCAAAACGTTCAAAGACCATAGCATCTATATTACCA
>JBBDMV010000150.1:0-7409 GCA_040878115.1 Balneolales bacterium | reverse complement strand
ACACCGGCTCTATTGGGTGCAAGTTCGCTAAGCGCAGACGCTTAGCGGAGCGGGGGTTGTGAGACGTTCAAAGACCAAAGCATCTATATTACCGGGAGCTTATTACTTATTCTTCTTCGGAAAAAGACTGGACCCGGTGTGTTCCTTTAATGTCAGGGCGTTATCTTATTTGAGTGTCTCAATTTTCACAAGTCGCTTTAACACTCTTTGACAATGAATCTATACAGTAACATTATTATAAAAGATGTGAACTCCAAAAACCGGCTGGTTGTATCGCCGATGTGCCAGTATTCGAGCCGGGACGGCTTTGCCAACGACTGGCATCTGGTCCATTTGGGAAGCCGTGCCGTTGGGGGCGCGGGTATTGTTTTCACAGAAGGCGCGGCAGTTAATCCCGAGGGCAGGATCTCCCCTTCCGACCTTGGCATCTGGAAGGATGAACATGTTGAAGAGCTGAAAAGGATCACCTCGTTTATTGAAAACCAGGGCTCCGTACCGGCCATCCAACTGGCCCATGCCGGACGCAAGGCCAGTACATCCCCCCCTTTTGAAGGAAGACGTTCCCTGACTGATAAAGAAGCCGGATGGAAAGACGTCATGGCCCCGTCACCAATACCGATAGCTCCTGATCAACCGGCTCCCAAAGAACTGGACAAAAAGGGAATTGAGCGCGTAATCAAAAGCTTCCGGGATGCGGCGCGGAGGTCCCTTGCAGCGGGATTCAGGATCACAGAACTTCATTTTGCCCACGGTTACCTGGTCCACGAGTTTCTATCGCCCATCACCAACAAACGGACCGACCAATATGGCGGGCCCTTTGAAAACCGGACACGCCTTGCCAGAGAATGCATCACCGCAGTGCGTGAAGTCTGGCCGGAGAACCTGCCTCTTTTTGTACGGTTTTCCATGACTGATTATGTAGATCGTGAACCTTCCTGGACTTTTGAGGAAGCCATCGAATTATGCAGCCAAATTAAAGAACTGGGTGTTGACCTGATCGATTGTTCCTCCGGCGGACTGGTGCCTTATCAGAAAGTAACACCGGCATCAGGCTATCAAACGCATTTTGCCGCAGAGGTTCGCCGTAAAGCCAAAATAGCCACGGGAGCGGTCGGCATGATAACCTCCGCCCGCCAGGCCGATCACATCATTGTAACAGGCCAGGCGGATTTAGTTTACATGGCCAGAGAGTTCCTGAGAAATCCTTACTTTGCCTTAAATGGCGCTTCTTCGCTAGGTCAGTCGGTTGAGTGGCCTAAACAGTATGAGCGGGCTAAATAAGGTCTAAGGTATAAAGGGTTATAGGGGTATATAATCTGGCAAAGAAAATATATTCCCGTGGCCTTTTTGCGCATTGTGGCTTAAAAAGAAGAAAACATCTTTTCGGATCATTACATTACCATAGAACAAAATATTCAGAGAACTTTCGCCTGATTTCATCACATGATCACCTATGTACCGTCATCACATTATCATCACAACGCTTTTATTTGCATTCTGCCTCACTGCAACGGCACAGGATGGACAGCCCTTTGAAAGCCTTGAAGAGGCTTTGTTTTCTGCGGGGCAACTTCGTGGCAGCACAGGACCGCAGAGTGTCAACTGGATTGATGACGGTGACCGGTATTCCTACCTGGCCCAAAACCCAGATACCGAACGTCAGGAGATCCGCTCTTTTGACCCTGAGACCCTGGAAGACGAACTGATTTTCGATGGTGAAGGGATCACCTTCCCTGGCAGTGATGAGCCCTTCGATTACCACTCGTTTGAATGGGCTGACGATTCCAGGCATATCCTGTTCCAAAGCAACTTTCGGCCTATATACCGGCATTCGGGGATATCGGATTATTATTTTTATTCATTGGAGGACCAAAGCCTTCAACCAGTAGCTATGGATGCCGGCTCTGCCGAGCTTTCACCCGACGGTTCCATGATAGGTTTTGAACGCGGCGGCAATATCTTCGTGTACCGTTTTGACACTGATGAAGAGGTCCAGCTCACTGACGATGCTGAAGAGCACATCTTTAACGGGCGTTTCGGGTGGGTGTACGAAGAAGAGTTCATGATCGCCCAAGCCTGGAGCTGGTCTCCTGACAACCGGAAGATTGCATTCTGGCAGGAAGATGAACGCGAGGTACCGGTATTTCAGATGACCGACTATTCAGGCCAGCACGCTGATTATGTAAAAATCCGCTATCCCAAAGTAGGCGATGTAAACCCTAAAGTTCGTATCGGTGTGGTGGATGTTGGTTCTAAAGAACGCATATGGCTCGATCACGGAGAAACCGAGGACAGCTATATACCGAGGATATACTGGACCTCCGACACCAACAGGCTAGCCATGGTGCATTTAAACCGGAAACAGAACCATCTGAAACTGTTCTTCTTCGACACAGCATCCGGCGACCGTCAATTGGTCATGGAAGAACAAAGCGAGTACTGGATCGATATCTTCAACTTTTTTGAAGGAATTGATGATCTGTTCTTTTTCCCCGACGACCGCCGCGAGTTCTTCTGGATTTCCGACCGGGACGGCTACAGGCATTTGTACCGGTATGATTATGATGGCAGCATTGTAAACCAGGTTACCGAAGGTAACTGGAACGTCACTAATGTGCAGACCGTGGATAACTCGAATGAAGTCATTTATTTCACCTCAACAGAAGTCTCTCCGCTCGAAAGGCACTTGTTCCAAACTGATTTCACCGGAAACAATAAAAAGCGCCTAAGCGAGCCTGAAGGGCGACATACTTTCAACATGTCGCCCAACGGCCGGTTTTATATTGATTCCTACTCAAACCTGGACCAGCCAATGCAGGTTGAGCTATGGAGCTCAGGCGGTGAACAGCTTAAGGTCCTTGAGGATAATCAAATTGTTTCCGACTTCACGGATTACATCGCCTATGCCCGTAGCCGTTTGCAACAATTCACTTCCAGTGACGGCCAGCAGCTGGATTACAGGATCACCAAACCCCATGACTTTGATGAGAGCAAGAGCTACCCTCTCCTGCTGGATGTCTACGGGGGTCCCGGTGCACAATCGGTTTACAATCAGTTCGGGGGAAATGCCTGGCACCAGTACCTGGCACAGCAAGGTTACATCATTGCAGAGGTCAACAACAGGGGTAGTGGCGGATATGACCGGGTGTTTGAGAAGATAGTCTATAAAGACCTTGGGCGGTGGGAAGCTTTTGATTTCATGGAAACGGCAAAACACCTCTCCGAAAAAGATTATATAGATGAAGATCGCATAGCCATCCGGGGCCACAGTTATGGTGGCTACATGGCCGCTTATACCTTACTTGCCTATCCAGAGTTATTTAAAGTTGGCATTGCCACGGCACCGATAACAGACTGGCGTCTTTACGACACCATTTACAGCGAACGCTACATGGGCCTTTTAAAGGAAAATGAAGGAGGATACGAAAGCAGCGCCCTAACACAAATGGCCGCTGGCCTTGAGGGGAAACTGCTTCTTGCCCATTCCGCCATGGACGAAAACGTGCACATGCAGCACACCATGCAACTGATCAAAGCCCTCACCGACGCCGGCAAAGACGCTGATCTCCGGATATATCCACCAGGCGCTCACGGGGTATCATACAACACGCCCAGCTATATCTTGCTGTTTAGGGTCTATACGGATTATCTGATGGAGCATTTGTAGGGGTTTGTTGGTTGTTAAGGTGGTACGCTTCGCTTTTGTGAGTTGGTAAATTGGTGAATTTGTAAATTTGTTATAAAACTTGCGCTTTATAGGCTTCCATGAACAATGTGAAATGTAGATTTTTAACGTTAGGCTGACCCATAAGGAAAGGTTTAATGATCTATAATTAAATCACTTGCCATTCGACTACTTATTTACAAAAGCGAAGCGTACAACCCACAACCAACAAAAGTGAAGCGTACCACCAACAACCACCTAATACTTCTTCTTATTCGCAAATGCTACTAAAGAAAGCATCACCGGCACTTCAACCAGCACGCCCACCACACAGACCAACGCTGCCGGGCTCCCCAGACCAAATAGACTGATGGCTACGGCCACGGACAGTTCAAAGAAGTTGCTGGCGCCAATCAACGCTGCAGGGGCACAAACGGCATGGGTTAAATTGAGCTTCTTGCCACTAAACCATGTAATAAAAAAGATAAAGTACGTTTGGATGATTAACGGGATGGCGATAAATAGAATGATCAGTGGATTGCTGAGTATATTTTCACCCTGGAAAGCAAACAATAAGACCAGCGTTAGCAAAAGGGCTATAATACTTACCGGTTTAAATTTTGGCAAGAACTCAGTGGTAAACCACTGCTCTCCTTTTTTTTCTATCAAAACCCTGCTCGTAATAAGTGCGGCTGCCAATGGCACCACCACATAGATCAAGATACTTAAGAAAAGGGTATCATAGGGAACGGCGATATCCGTCACCCCCAAAAGCAGTCCGACGATGGGAACAAATGCCACAAGAATAATTAAATCATTTACCGATACCTGCATCAGCGTGTAAGAAGGATCCCCATCACTTAGATAAGACCACACGAATACCATAGCCGTACAGGGAGCCGCGCCCAATATAATCGCGCCGGCGATATACTCTCCGGCCATTTCGGGTGAGATGAATGCCGAGTAGATATTGGCGAAAAACAACCATGCGAAAAATGCCATGGTAAACGGCTTAACTAACCAGTTCATAACTACCGTAAGAACAATGCCTTTAGGTTTCTTACCGACTTTTTTAAGGCTTGAAAAATCTATTTGAAGCATCATCGGATAGATCATCATCCAAATAAGGATTCCGATGGGAATATTGACCTGATGCAACTCCATCCTGCTCAGCAACTCCATGGTGCCCCCGGCCACATTGCCGATTAAGATCCCCCCAAGGATACATAAGGCTACCCAAAGGCTTAAGTATTTTTCGAAAAATGCTATTTGTTTCTTCGGTGGTTCTTTGATCTGGTCCATTGTTTATTTAGTTGTATATATTTAATTGTTACCAATTGTTTACATAAGCACCTAGCCGAAGGCCTGGATACACTTCTCACAGCCTGTCATTCTATCGACCAAGTCTTCGACTTCGCCGGAAGAATGCCTGTATTACGAACCGTTTACAAAGTCCCGGCTGCGCTCATCCTGACGTATCCTGTTGTGCAGTAATCTACAACGTCAGTCTGAATGCAAGTTGAGCATATGATGTTCATATTGCCTCAGATAGTAATCCCAACTGAAGTCCAAGACTTCTCTGATGCAACTTGCCAAGGCTTCGACTACGCTACGCTGCATTCATACTGACGTATCTGTTAAGGTGCAATATTTAAGTCACCTTCGAAAACACATAAATCATCTCCGAAGCTATCTGCAGGCTTCTTTCATCGTATTTCTTAGCTTCTTCCCCCGTGCCGTCATACTCTTTGGGGTCTTCGTAATTGAGAGGGATGCGAGCTTCGGCGCCCGGTATAAAGGGGCAGTTCTCATCGGCATGTGAGCAGGTCATAATGGCGGCAAACCCCCGGTCAGGGTTGGTTGGATCGTCATATATTTTTGAGAAAGCGATAATGGCTGACGCCTCATCGCTAAACATTACCTTTACTTCAGGATTCGCTCCTTCTTCCTTCATCACCCTAAACCCCGCTCTTTCAATAGCCGCTATGGCCCTTTCATTGAAAGCGGTAACCTCCACCCCGCCGGAGTAACTGAGGATATCCAGGCCCACTTTACAGGCAATGGTTTGCGCCCATATCTGTGCAAACTGGCTTCTTCTGGAATTATGCGTACAGATAAAGTTTAATTGTACAGGCTCACCGGTATCTTTTTTCTTTTGTATGTACCCGATCAACTCCTGAAGAGTTCCTTGCCTTTCTTTTGGAATGGGTAATTTTGTTGCCTCCTCAAGGGTAGCTTCTATGGCTGGCTTTAACAACATTCGCCTCCCGGAGTACACCCGTTAGCAGAAACCTCCGCTATGGGGATGCTTTGCTTAACCGGTGTCCCGCAACAAGCCGAGGCGGCCTCTTCAGGGGAGCTTGCACGGTCTTTTGCCTTACAGGTCGTTTGATCAGGGATAAGTTGCACTATTAAGCTGGAGCCATTCCTCACCACATTGCTGATCGGCAGAATGGCTGTTGAAAAGGAAGCATTGCCGTATTCAAATTTAACTTCAGTTTCCTGGAAAGTAGGCCTTACTTTTTCCACCTCCTGAAAGATTTTTAAGGCTTTGGTAGTGTCTACTTCATGTCCGGGCTCAGGCATTTCATTTTCCCAAAGCTGTACATGAGTTTCTTGCCATTGGTTTTGAAGTCCGCCGCAATCTACCGTGTCATAAGTGACATTCTTGATTTCAGTAATATGGTAATCTGCCCGAACGTACTTCCCGCTCTGGTATTCAAAGTACAGGGGGAGTTGGGGATGTTTTTCCAGCAACTCAATAAATTCCGAGGTTCTCATAATTTTCTTTTTGGTGTTAAAGGTTCATTTAATATTATATCTGTTTAGCAGCAGTCTTTCGGACCAGAGCCTATAGGTTGATCGAACATACCATTGAACAACCCTTTGATATACAGCCATCGCTCCTTATCTATACAATAACTTACGGAGACGCCTTCAATGGTGCCCTGTATGATCCCGATCTCTTTCAATTCTCTCAAATGCTGACTGATGGTCGCCTGCGCCAAGCCAAGCTCATGGACCAGGTGTCCGTTAAAACAGGTATTGGATTTGAGTAAATATTCGATAATCGCTATCCTCGCCGGATGGCCCAAAACCCTGGCAAATCGAGCCAACTGATTTTGTTCCACCGTAAATAGATCTGATTTTGTTACGCCCATTTTGCTCGTTTTGTGCTGTTATGGTTATTACATTGCAATAATACGATGATATAAAACTAAAGTCAATAAATAATGATCGCAATGCTGGCAAGATCTTGCATGTACCTTCAGGACCTGTGAGCTTTTAGGATATTAGGTTTTATTTATTATTTTTAAATAGATAGCATTCAAAGGCCAACATGCCTTAACATTCAACTTCGCCCACACGCTTTGAACGCACGGCCCCTTCCTGGTCAATGTGCAACCTGCATTTCAAATCATACTCAAAATACCACAGAAAAACCAAGTCCCATTAATGTGGATAACCTGGTTTAGATTCTTCCATGGAGCTAAGCAAGCTTTGATAGCACCTCAAAATAATGGGAATTAAGCTCTTTTTTATGCTGGAAATGGACGGTTTATCTGTTATTGGGAATGTGGATAACTTTTCGGAGGGGTGTGTTTGGGGGTTTTTTTGTGCCTTCATCGAATCAGAAGAACAAGTAGTATTTGCTAATTTTCACCTTTTATGATTTCATACGGGGGAATTGTGCTTCTGCTGATTGAAAATATTTTATTAATTTGCTTCTTATTTAAATATTTAG
>JBBDMV010000149.1:0-2126 GCA_040878115.1 Balneolales bacterium | reverse complement strand
GGAAATTGAGGAAGTAATACTGGCCTTGAACCCGGATGCCGAGGGCGAAGCGACTGCGTATTATATTAATAAGCTCATGCAGCCTCTGGGAATTAAAGTTACCCGAATTGCTCACGGAATTCCCATGGGTTCTGAGCTGGAGTATGTGGATGAAGCAACGCTATGCCGTGCTTTTTCAGGACGTAACATTTTTTAATAGAGCAAATTAATAGGGTTCTCTTCTCTGGAAATATGTTTAAATAATTTTAATTAAGATGTAATAATATTGAACTTGCACTGTTAAAAACATACAATCAAAGAGTTCAAATATTACATTTATTTTGCCTGCTAAACTATTTCCATCCGATTTTTTATTTGGTGCCGCAACGTCATCCTTCCAAATTGAAGGACATCCTTTAGTGGATGGTGCCGGACCCAGCATCTGGACAAACTTCACGAAACAAAAGGGTACCATATTGAATGATGATCATGCCGATCTGGCTTGTAATCATTATAATTTATGGAAACAGGACATAGAGCTGATGAAGCGGCTCGGCTTGAAAACATATCGCCTTTCTGTATCCTGGCCGCGCATTATGCCAACCGGCGAGGGAGAGATCAACCAGGAAGGCCTGGATTTCTATTCCCGTATAGTGGATGAATTGATCGAGGCCGGTATTAAGCCCATGGTTACCTTGTATCATTGGGACCTGCCCCAGGCTTTACAGGATAAAGGCGGATGGGCCAATCCTGATATTATCGATACTTTTGCCGAGTATTCGCTCATTGTAAATAAGGCTCTTGGTGATAGGGTCAAAGATTGGATCACGCTTAACGAACCTTGGGTCTTTATGCACCTGGGTATGATTACCGGCATTCATGCTCCGGGTATTAAGGACATGGAGCACGCTGCATTGGCTTACAAGAATATTTTGCTGGCAAGCTCCCGGGCCATTCGGGAAATGAGATCTGTTAACCCCGATCAGCAACTGGGCGTAACTTGTGACTTTACCAAATTCGATGCGGCTACAGATTCTAATGAGGATATTCGCGCTAAAGAAATCCTCCATGATTATCATAATAACCTCTTTCTGGAACCCTGGATACACGGTTCCATACCTGAGTCAGCCAATATTCTTTTTAAACCACATGGAATGGAATGGTCAGCCGAAGAATTGGCAGAGCTTGCCATTCCCCTGGATTTCCTGGGCGTAAATTATTACCGTCGAAACGTTGCCTTCGCAGCTGAGGATGGCTTTCTAAATGCTCAAACCTTACCGGCAGAGGGCGAGGTAACCGATATGGGATGGCAGGTTTACCCCGACGGTTTGTATGATACTCTGCAATGGGTTTACGAAACCAGTAACGTGCCCCTGTTCATCACAGAAAATGGCTCAGCCTACGATTATCCGGTAATAGACGGAAGGATTAAAGACGTTCGCAGAACGGAATATCTGCGCTCACACCTGGAAGCCTGCGGACGTGCCATTCGGGATGGAGTTGATCTTCGCGGATATTTCGCCTGGTCACTTCTCGATAATTTTGAGTGGGAACGCGGCTACGGCAAACGCTTCGGGATGGTCCATGTAGACTATAATACGCAGGAACGTTTTATTAAAGACAGTGGCTATTATTACCGTGACTTCATTAAGAGGCATCAGGAAAATAAGATCCATACTTTGCGAGGCAACGACAAGCTTTCAAATAGTAAAACAGGAACGCTATAATAGGATTTCTGTTAACCACAAAGGGCACAAAGATCACGAAGGTTACCCGCTTCGTCAAGCGTCTGCGCTTGGCGAACTTGCACCCATCGGGCTGGTGTAAGCAATGACTCCTGGTAATATGGATGCTTCGTTTTTTGAACCTGCATAGGTAGTTAGGTTGCCTATGGGCGTTGATCTTTCGTTAAGCGTGGACGCTTAACGGAGCATGTGGGTAAATGCTTCCTCCAAAAGTCAGGACCCGCTTCGTCAAGCGTCTGCGCTTGACGAATTTGCACCCATTTGCGCTGGTGTAAGCAATGACTCCTGGTAATATGGATGCTTCGTTTTTTGAACCTGCATAGGTAGTTAGGTTGCCTATGGGCGTTTGTCTTGTCCTGAAATAGGTTTACGCAAAATAACCTAAAAATGGACAAAACTAAG
>JBBDMV010000148.1:0-2147 GCA_040878115.1 Balneolales bacterium | reverse complement strand
GCAGGCCAGACAGTAAAAAATTAATATCGTTTAAGCCCACGGGTTGCCTAACCACATTCATAGCATTATTATATAGGGATAACAGTTTATTAATAAAACAAACCATGGTAATAAAACAAACAAAATTAGTTTTGTGCTATTAATTTCACTTCTTCTTTAGTAATCTTGAGCATGACTCTCAACTCAAAAAAATGAAATCAAGCGCATTTTTAGAAGAATTCTTCCAGCTCAAAGAGCATGGCACCTCTGTCAAAAAAGAAGCGCTGGCCGGAATGACGACCTTCATGACCATGGCCTACATCATATTTGTGAATCCTGACCTGCTCAAGCAAGGCGGCATGAACAGCGCCGGTGCCCTGTTTGATGATGCTCTGATATATACCAGCGTTAATGACCCTGTAGTGGCCGCCGTAGTAACCGTAACCATTCTGGCCGCTGCCGTGGCTACCCTTATGATGGGACTGCTTACCAACTATCCCTTCGCCCTCGCCTCCGGAATGGGCCTGAATGCCTTCTTCGCTTTCACCCTCGCCCCGGAATATGGCTGGCAAGCCGCTCTGGGCGCGGTGTTTATTTCAGGGGTTGTCTTTTTCCTGCTCACCACCGCTGGATGGATCACCATCATAGAGCGCGGCATCCCCCCTAACCTAAAGAATGCTACAGCAGCGGGAATTGGCCTGTTCATCGCCCTTATCGGCTTTTCCAATAGCGGTATGATCGTATCCGATCCCAACACCCTGGTGGCCCCGGGAAGCTTTGGGGACCCCGGGACCCTGCTTGCAGTAGGCGGACTCTTATTCACGGCAGCCTTGATGAGCCTAAACATCCGGGGCGCCCTTCTGATCGGCATATTAACCACAGCCGTCGCCGCGAATCTTTTTGGAATTATCACACCGCCCCGGCAATTAAGCGACCTCGTATCCTTACCCGCCTCCATTGCACCCATCGCACTGGAACTGGACCTTCGGGGAGCGTTGAATATGGGCATCCTCGCTATTTTCGCCCTGCTTTTTGTGGATATCTTCGATTCCATGGGCACCCTGGTCGGCACCGGCCAGCGCGCCGGATTGTTGGATGAAAACGGCTCCCTCCCCAAAATCCGCAACGCCATGTTTGCCGACTCCGGCAGCTCGATACTGGGTTCACTGCTAGGCACCAGCACAGTAACAACATATGTGGAATCCACAACCGGAATAGCCGAGGGTGGCCGAACAGGGCTGACATCCATATTTGTTGGCCTCTTTTTCCTGCTTACCTTATTCCTGACCCCTTTAACCGGATTTGTTCCAACCCAGGCCACTGCCCCCGCATTAATCATCGTCGGCAGCATGATGATGGGAAGCGTTAGCAATATCAAGTTCAACGACTTCACAGAGGCTTTCCCCGCTTTTGTGACGATCGCTTTTATGCCCTTTGCTTTCTCAATCTCCGAAGGCATTGCCGCCGGATTTATTACATACCCGCTCGTCAAAGTACTGGCCGGGCGCCATCAGGAAGTTCACTGGATCATGTACCCTCTGGTTATCATCTCCATCATTCACTTTTGGGCGTAACTATCTTGAATACCATTATAGGTCCCGTTTACGACATATACACCGACCGTGGCTCTAAATTCCTGGGCTACCTGTATCCGGTAACCGGACAGAAGGATATTGATCAATGCCTTGCCGGCCTAAAAAAGGGATACCCCCTGATGAGACATCGTCAGGAATGTATAAGCTTATGAATGAAAATTACTCATTGATAGCCCGACAGGAGAGCGAGCTTACCCCGTTACACATTTATCCCTTTTCTCCCTACTTTGAATAAATTTTTGATATAGGTATAGGGTTGTGGTTTTTTTGCATGATCAAATATAAGATAATTGGGACCATTCCATGAGGCAACCGCATCAGGACATCAGGAGCAGCGCCAAATCCATAATTGACTATTCGCAGAAAACAGGTGAAAAATCCCCAAAAAGCCATCCACAAAACAGCCATGCGGGATCGAAAAAAAAACAAGGCTATGGCTGAACCTATATCAACAATACCAACCACGAGAAGCATTTGTTCAACCAATGACTGGGAGGCTCTCCATCCGATCGTTTTATCCGCCAGGCCGATGGTCATGTCAATAAACCAGGGATGGGCCCAGATGGCCTCCAG
>JBBDMV010000147.1:0-58214 GCA_040878115.1 Balneolales bacterium | reverse complement strand
CGGAATGAGCTATGCTCTTGGTTTTGATAATAAAACCGATCAAGACGAGATACTCAAAACGCATGAAATACAGGTAATTGTTGATAAACGTCATATTCTGTATCTTAGTGGCATTGTAATTGATTTTCATGACGGACTCGATGCACGAGGATTTGTTTTTGAAAACCCAAATGCCAGTTCTACGTGTGGGTGTGGAACTTCTTTCAGTGCAGGTTAAAGGCTAGCCGGTTAATAGGCTCCGTAAACTCCATATAGAAATTGATACGGTAAAGATCACTGCACCTTCATCTTTAGATGATGCGGTAATAAAAATGGACCCACTATACAAAGAACTTAAGAGCACAGCGTTAGAAATTAATAAGGAGTTAATAAACTTCAGGCGGCAATTGCATCGAAATCCCGAAGTGGGCTGGAAGGAATATGAAACCGCCCGGGCCATCCAAAATATGCTCAAGCTTGAAGGAATTAACGCTCAGACATTTTCAGGCCATAACGGGTTATACACCGATATAAAAGGTGCTAATGGGGGGCCTACAATTGCTTACCGGGCGGATATGGATGCCCTTCCTATTCATGACGAGAAAGAGGTCCCTTACAATTCAGGATCATCAGGCTTCGGCCATATGTGTGGACATGATGTTCATACTGCGATAGCCGTTGGTATTGCCAGACTTCTCAGTAAGTATGCTCATTATTTAGCTGGAACAGTTAGGGTTTTCTGGCAACCCGCTGAAGAGCTTAGTCCGGGCGGGGCCCTTCAAATGATTAAAGATGGTGCGCTTGAAAACGTCGGTGCTGTTTATGCTCTTCATTGCGATCCTTCTTTACAAAGCGGAAAGTACAGGTTGAAAAGTGGAGCTGAAACGGCCGCCTTTGATACCTTTAAGATCACCGTTAATGCTGAGGAAACCACACATTCAGCCCGGCCACATACCGGAAAAGATACGATTTGGATTGCCAATCAGATTGCTCAAAGCCTTTATCAACTAACGGGCCGGTACAGTGATGCCCGAGACCCTGCCGTATTGGCCATTTGTACTTTTCATGGTGGTGAGACTTTTAATGTCATCCCCAGCAAAGTGGCTTTTAGTGGTACTGTGAGAACTTCGTGGGAGGAAGATCGGGATTTGTTTCGTGATCGCATCGAAAAAATCGTTAGCACTGCGCAATCTTTATATGAAACCAATATTGAAGTAGCTGTTAATAGAGGCGCACCCGCAGTGATCAATAACGATAAATTGTTTGAGTTTGCTGATACCTTGATTGCCAAACAAATTGGCCGGGAAAATACAAAAAAAGGCCGGCAAAGTATGGGGGCAGAAGATTTCGCTTATTTTTCACAAGAGGTTCCCGGTTTATATTTAAGAATGGGAACTTCTAGTTCACCTCAAACTTCACACCCCTTACACAGTTCCCTTTTTGATGTAGATGAGGCTGTTATAGCACCAACTTCAGCGTTAATGAGCTTTATGTTAATCCAACATTTGGCCCAGGAAATAATAGTTTAACATAAAAAATTAAACCTTACAGGATGAAAGTATTAAAATTCGGCGGCACTTCCATGGCCGATGAAGGAACATGGAGCAAGATTCTCTCAATAATATCGAATAGTCCCGGCAGCTTGATTGTTGTTTCGGCCATTTCTAAAGCTACTAATACGTTGCTTGAAGCCATTTCGATGGCCCAAACGGGACGGTTTGATGAAGCAGTCAATCTGAGCAAGTTGCTGAAAGAGCGGCATGAACGTATCATTCAGAATTTCTTTATAAACCATAAGCAACAAGATAAGGTAAAAATTATCAATGAAGCACAACAGTGGATAGATGAAAATTTTACTCTGCTGGATGAATACTTGTTGAGCATAAATAAACTGGGTGAAGTAAATAAAAGGACTATTGATGTAATCTCCAGCATCGGTGAAAGGCTCTCATCCTGTCTGCTTGCGGCTTGCGGCCGTGCTATCGGGATTGATACTGTTTATCTGGATGCACGAACTGTAATCCATACCGATGATAATTTTGGCAAGGCCAAGCCGGACCATAAAAAAATAAAGCAAGAATCAGCTTTCCTAAACACCCTATTGGTAGAGGGTAAAACCCCCATAATGGGTGGTTTTTATGGGAGCAGCCCGACCGGCGAAATCACTACTCTGGGGCGCGGCGGTTCCGACTATTCGGCCAGCTTGATAGCAGGCGCACTAGATGCAGGCTCCATAGAAATATGGACGGACGTAAACGGAATGTACAGTTGTGACCCCAGGTATGTGGCAGAAGCAAAACTGATTCCTGAGATTGGCTTTGAAGAAGCTGCTGAATTGGCCTATTTCGGCGCCAGGGTTTTACACCCTGCTACCATCCAGCCTGCGGTAGAGAAGAACATTCCTGTTTATATCAAAAATACATTCTCGCCTGAGCAGGAAGGGACCAAAATCTGTTCAAATTCAAGCTTTGATGGTGATATTCGTGCTATTGCTTTTAAACAGGGAATCACTATAGTGACGATAAACTCTTCTCGTATGCTTATGGCTTATGGTTTTTTGGCCAGGGTGTTTTCAACCTTCGAAAAGTATAAGGTCCCGGTAGATTTGGTTACAACTTCAGAAGTTTCCATTTCTATGACTGTAGATTCAACAGATAACCTGGACCTGGTACTTGATGAATTACAAGAATATGGGGATGTAGATCGTAACAATAATCAATCCCTAATTTGCCTGGTGGGCCGAAATTTCAATCAATCCAGTGGAATAGCCGTTAAGGTTTTCGATGCTATATCCGGTATTCCGGTACGGATGATCTCACAAGGCAGTTCGGATATCAACTTGTCTCTTGTGGTAGATAATGATCTGGTCATAAAAGCTGTGCAGGCCTTGCATGAAAAGTTTTTCTATTAGGCTGGGACTATTTTATATTACTTTATAACGTATCTCACCTGTACGAGCGGTCGGGGTGTGAGTACTCAACATTGCTAATTCTTTCTTATGAAAATTGCGCTACTTGGTTATGGTAATATGGGGCAACGAATTGAGTTGCTTGCTAAAGAACAAGGTTTTGAAGTTCCCGTTATTCTTGATTACGAAAATAATATAAAAGGGGCCGGAATAACGGCATCGACACTGAAAGGTATAGATGTTGCCATTGACTTTACCCATCCTGAGGTTGCACGAATACACGTGGAAAGGCTTTTGGAACTCGGGATCCCTGTGGTTGTCGGCACCACCGGTTGGCTGGATGATCTGGAATTGGGCGATTCTCTAACCAGGAAGCATAATGGCCGTTTAGTCTATGGATCTAATTTTTCCCTTGGTGTACAGTTATTTATTAAGCTGGCGGCAAGGGCCGGTGAACTTTATGGGAAAAGTTCTTTCTTTGACGCTAGCTTGCATGAAGTTCATCACACAAAGAAAGCGGATGCCCCCAGCGGAACCGCAAAAACCCTGGCAAGGGCATGGCTGAGCGCATCCGGCTCTTCCAAAAAAATATCCTTCGGTGTACCCCGTAAATATAAAGTAGATGAACAAGAGTTTCAGGTGACTTCCCAGCGCATAGGTTCCGTTTTCGGTGACCACCAGCTTAGAATTAATTCCTTATACGATGATATCGAATTGACCCACCGTGCCCGTTCAAGGGATGCGTTTGCCGCAGGCTCATTGCAAGCCGCCAAATGGCTGGTCCGCCAGGGGCCGGGCTTTTACCTGATCGAAGATGTAATAGAAGATGTCCTTCAATCCTGATTAGTTTAGCCGGACCTGAGCATCCTGAACCATTTCCTGTATCTCTTCTTTGGTAACTACATACTGTTCGTTGCAGTAATGGCATACCAGCTCCTGGCTTTTATCATCCATATCTTTGAGCTCATCAAGGTTAACCATAGCCAGTGCATTTTTAAAACGTTCTTTATTGCAACGGCAAAAAAAGTGGACCGGGAAGCGCTCAAGTTCCTTTACCTCGTAAGGCTTCGTAACCTGATGCAGCAAATCATCAATGTAAACATCTTCCTTAAACTGGGAGTGTAATACAGGCATGCCTTTTACGTTTTGCTGAAGTTGATCTTTCATGCTTTCAGGAGCATCCGGAAGTGCCTGGATGATCACTCCGCCGGCTTCTTCAACTTCTCCGTTTTCATCAATACCAACATCAAGTGAAAGGGCAGATGCTACCTGTTCTGACTGAAATAAATAATAAGCCAGATCTTCGGTGATATCGCCTTTAACTAACTCAACCATTCCGGAGATCGGCTGGGCTTCGTTATACAGGATTTTAGAAAATGTTAGAATTCCCGCGCCAAAACCCTCACCCAGATCGCCAGCTTTCGAATAATCAAGCTCTGCATCGGAGTTACTGACATAACCGCGTATTTCCCCGTGGGATGTGGCTTCGGCAATCAACATACCGATGGGGCCGCTACCCTCAATACGCAACTGAACACGTTCATCAGCCTTAAGGTTGGATGCTAAAAGCATTACACCCGTAAGCGCTCTGCCAAGCAGGACTGTATTTAATAAGGATAAGTTATGTCGTTTCTGTGCTGATTTTACTACATCCGTTGTTTTAATAACAGCTATTTTAAAGTGGCCGTCTGTTGTTATTCCTTTAATAATTCTGTCTTTAAACAGAAATTCCTTTTTTCTCATTATATTTATTGAAATATGTTAGGGTAAAATGCTTTCTTGTAACGTTAGGGATTTGGAATTTGTTCTGTGCCGCAGGGGTAAACTATCATTGATGGATGGGCTATTCCCCTCAATCTCGTTCAAAGCCGGCCGTTATTAACTTATTATTTAAACACTTTTAAAGAAATATCCCCTCTGTTTTAGAAATCTATTAAAGTTGAGTTTATTCAAACTTAACTTTCAAAACGCATAATGAATACGTTTTATGAGCAAGAAAAAACAATACCGAAGGCCAATCCGAAAGTTCTGGTACAAAATCGTGCATCAGGACAGAGATTTAATTGTAGTGGATAAGCCAGCCGGCCTGCTGACCGTACCCATTCCTAAGATCAAAAGCATCAATCTTCTGGATATGCTCAACCGCGATTGTTCTGGCGGTGGTAATATAGAGATCAGGACCGTGCACCGTATTGACCGCTATACATCCGGGCTGGTGGTATTTGCGAAAAATAAATCTACACATTATGATTTGGTAAAGCAGTTCAAGGCCCGGTCCCCGATGCGTATCTATAGAGCGCTTGTCCGCGGTAAAGTTCAGCCGGTAAAGGGGGTTCTTGAGCATTCGATGAAAAGGATTGATACGGGCTTTCGAAATATCGTTGTTTCTAAAAAAGATGAAGAGGGCACTGCAGCCCGGCTGGAATACGAGGTAGAAGAACAATATGCAGATACTTGCTTGGTGAGAATCAGGCTGGATAGCGGTCTGAAAAACCAGATAAGGGTGCAATTTGCTGAAATCGGAAATCACATGGTTGGCGACCAGCATTACGTTGGGAAGGAAGCTGACGAACCGTTGATCGATCGTCAGGCATTGCATGCCGCAGAATTGGGTTTTATCCATCCAACAAAGGGAGAGCAGGTAATTTATAGATCAAAGATGCCAGATGATATGAAAGAATTGATAAAATTTTATAAGGACAAGTCACCATAACTAAAGTATAATTTTGTAATTCTTTGTGATTAATAATATTTCATTTATAGCAAATATAAAAAACCATGCAAAAAGCTACTTTTAAAGTAACGCCGGTTTCAGCATTCTACCGTGCTGAAGAATACCATCAGCAAAACTTGTCGAAATGCGGTCAGTCGAGCAGTTCTTTATGAGATCTTTCTAAGTACCTGCTGAAACGTGTCAGTTCGTTTAGCCGTATTCTCTCCAACGGCCTAAGTTCCTGTTTGCCTACAAAAATAGCCAGTTTTTGGGCCGTTTGGTGATCATCGTTTAGCGAAGCATATTCCAGGGCTTTCAGGTAGATATCAAAAAACATCGGATTGTAATCATTATCTGTCATTACATTTAGAAACTCCAAAATATCGTTCCTGTTATTCTGCTTGAGCATTTCCTGGATTGTATAAAAACGAATATCTTCATTCATCGCTTCAAAATCTTCTTTTGTAATTTTTGAAGTTTGGTACAACCCTGAAACAAGTTGGCTCCAGGTTTGGTTATCACTGCGCCTTTCCAGCATGGCCTTTAACTCAGCCCCCCCGGCGCTTGGCAGGGCCGATTCAAACTGGTCAAGGTATTCTTCAGCTTTATATTGAATGCCATCCAGCATGGCAAGATCGGCTTGCTTGATCAGGTAAAAGGGATTATGCGGGTTGTGGTCGGGTACAATATCCCACAAATCCCGGGCACCATTTTCATTGAAGTTCAATGTTGACCAGTATCGCCAGGCATCTTCGTTCTCAGCATCAAGATGCATTAGTTCTTCGAGTGCCAGGAGGGCGGAAGCTGTATCGGCCTCCGCCATGAAGTACATATACCGATCAGAAAGGCGATACTCATCGCTCATCACCCGAGGACAATCCTGCTCAAGAATAGATGGTGTTTCAAATATGCGTTCCCCGGCCCTTTGTTCTGTGATATCAAATTCTACCTCGTCAAGTTGTTTGTACCATCCCGCCACCAGTGTATCAAGAGGCAGTGGATAAGCTCCCTCAAGGTCTGAATGCCGATAAGCTGCTTTGAAATTCTCTACAGGGTATTCATCGAGCAAATAACCGACAAATGAACCTGCAATGGTGTAATTTACAGCCCCGCGCCCACTGTAGAACCCGGTTGGCGAAAGCAAGCGGCGAATCTCTTTGCTTGATAAAATACCTTCATTAGCGGCAACTGTTTGGTCTATGGTCGTAATTTCCCTGCTGGCGGGAGAAAGAGCAACAGCGATACCCTCAAGAAGCCCAATACTCCAGCTGGCTTTAAGGACCCGGTTCCCAAACTGCTTTGCCGCGACATGGACAAGCTCGTGGCGGAGGGTCCGGGCTAGGGCGTCCTTGCCGATATGAAGCTGGTCTACTGAGCTCCAGACCGGCACGTAACTTACATTCTTGGCCCCTACAAGCTCTTTCATCTGCCAGGGGTGACCATAGAGGTAACTTTCGATCTTATGATCGTCAGGAGGTAAATCTATATCAAGTGTGATGCTAATTTCTTTTAAATGAAATTCATGATATTCTGCGGTCCTTTGTATCTCATAATCTGAAAAGTGGTCTTTTGAGTAGTAAATATCAAAATGCTCCGTTTCCAAATGCCCGCCCAGCTCGTTTTGGAGGTGACTCCTGGGGGAAATAATGCCGGCTTGAGAAAGCTGACTGTAGCTAAACATCAGGCCGAGGGCGAGCATGACCACGCCAAACTTTGCGAAATTCTTCTCCTGGAAATCAGGTGCCAGCCACAGTAAACTAGCCCAGGAAAAGGTAATCACACGGAAGAATAAATCAGAACCTGTAAATTCAACTTCAACATCGTAAATGGTTCCCGGCCAGCCCCCCCATACATGATTGTGGAAATAAACCTGAGGCAGAAGGTAAAGTTCAATGAGCCATATGCCGATTGCCACAACCAGCAGAGACAGTATGCTGTAAAATACCGGTAGCCTAAAGTCTGCGACCCGAAAATACCGCCCGATGGCGTATCCGAAATACACACTTATAGACGGGTAAAAAAACCAAAATCCCAATCCGCTTAATGTGATGCAGCCGGTGCTAATGTTTGAGACAAGCAGGGGAATTGCTGCCGTATAGATAACGGACATCACATAAGTTAAACCCTTCCCATCCGTATTTCTTTTATTGCATGCCGCATAAATCCCCCCAAAGAAAGCCCCAACCAACGCGGCGGGAACGGCTGATTCGATATGAAGATCCCGTAATAACGGTACAAATAACGCTAATAATCCGCACAAGGTGGCAATGAGGTACGGTAAAGGACGAATTTTCAGCATCAACTACTAAATAGAGAGTTTAAGACATTAGGAATTCTCTTTCAGTCAACGGGTTTTTGAATGCAATCGTTTATTAAGTTCTTGATTAGTTGTGATTATATGTGCTTGGCATATCCACAACAAATTCAGTAAGTTGTATAATACAAATCGATATTGTCAGAAAATTAATATTAACTCATATGAATATTGTCTTAACTGGCGGCACGGGGTTTATAGGAACGCATCTTACCAATATGCTTGAGCAAAGAGGGCATAATCTGATCATTCTTACCCGTAACCCGCAAAAATATAAAGACCGAATTAACCCCAAACGCAGTTATCGATCTATTGAGGATGACATGTTGAGCTCTGTGGCTGAGAGTGATGCCATAATCAACCTGGCAGGGGAGAATATGATTTTCCGTCGATGGACCAAAAAGACGAAGGAAAAACTAATGGATAGCCGTGTAGAAACTACGGCTCGATTGGTAAGGGCAATCGAAAAAGCTAAGAACAAACCTAGTGTAATGATATCAGCATCAGCCGCAGGTTATTATGGTTCTCGTAGTGACGATATGCTAAATGAAAATGAACCTCCCGGTGATGATTTCGCTGCTGAAATTTGCGTGCGTTGGGAAGAAGAATCACAAAAAGCAGAAAAGTATGGAGTCCGTGTTGTTAACCCTAGATTTGGTGTGATACTTGAGCGTGATGGAGGAGCACTAAAAACAATGCTCCCCTTTTTCAATCTATTTATGGGTGCCTCAGTAGGAAGCGGGAAGCAATATTTCCCGTGGATACACATGCGGGATTTGGGGGACTCAATTATTTTTGCTCTTTATGAAGAAAAATTAAAAGGCGTGTATAATGCATCTTCACCTAATCCTGTTACCATAGATGAGTTTACCAAAACCCTGGGGAAAGTTATGAATCGTCCGGTTCTTTTTAGGATACCCGGCTTTGCTTTGAAACTCATTTTTGGTGAAGGCAGCATGACAATACTAGCCAGTCTGCGGCTTATACCCGAAGTTCTCCAAAATCACGGTTTTCAATATGAGTACCCCAGACTTGAGGAAGCTCTTCGTTCCATACTAAAAACTCGCTAAGCCTGCCTGTCCGTTTTTTTCCCCCACCCCTAAAACCTATCACGCATTACTAAACAGTATCTGTTTAGTATTAAATTATTGATGATATATTGTCCCCCATCCCGGGTTTGATTGTATAACTTAAGGAAGAGAGCAGGATTCTCACCGGTTCAGCCTTTATTCAAATACAAATCAACGCCATATCAACACCATATCAAGACCATATCAACACCGTATATTTACGGCTTTGATATAGATTTGATACGCTTTTGTTTAAACCCAAACCTAACCTTATGGCAACATATAAAAGAGGCTTTTATAATCAGCTTAGTATGCCTATGAGCTTGAATCTATTTTTTGCGCTAAACTTTTTCACCCTTCATATATTGAAAGATGGAACTTTGCAGAGTACAAGGGCTGGATTAAATTAAAATTTCCAGAGAACCCCGAAAAATATTTTTTTATATCTCATGCTGGCATGATATATTCTTACCTTAAAAAGGTTAAAATATTAAGCGGAAAAAAATCCCCATTAAGCTATTGCTGGTATAATAATGTCAACTCAATTTAGTCTTAAACATTTAAAAAATTCATACATTCTCATCATCTCTTTGTTGTTAATAGGAGCATGCAACACCAATGAAGAGAACTGGCCCCCCAAAGTTCAGTCCGTACCGGATGATTCCCCGGTCCTTACTCCTGAAGACGCCTTAGAAACTTTTTATCTCCCGCCTGGGTATGAAATTGAACTGGTAGCCAGTGAGCCTTTGGTTGAGGATCCGGTCACTATTGATTTTGATCCTGATGGACGCATATGGGTGGTTGAAATGCGCGGCTATATGCCTAATGTTGACGCTGAAGGAGAAAAGGAACCTGTAGGGCGTATAGTTGTTCTTGAGGACACTTCAGGCAATGGGAGCATGGATAAGAGGACCGTGTACATGGATGAATTGGTACTTCCACGGGCTATAAAGGTTTTAGATGAGGGTGTGCTGATAGGCAATCCCCCATACCTGTGGATGACACAGGATACTACCGGTAATTTGCAGGCAGATGTAGTAGAAGTTGTTACAGAGGATTTTGGTGACCCTGACCGGAATCCTGAGTACAACCCGAATGGCCTCATGTGGGGCATGGATAATCGTATTCACAATACCCAGTATGACGGGCGGTTTTCTAACAAAAACGGGAAATGGGAAAAAGAAACGACGCCATTGCTCGGGCAATGGGGGATCTCCATGGACAATTATGGCCGCATTTACCGTAATAGTAACTCCTGGCCGCTAAATATCGATTATATATCTTCTCATTATTATACACGCAATGATAACCTGGACCGTAAGCGTGGCATTTTCCAGAGCGTTAACGAGAGCAGCAAAGTATGGCCTGTACGGCCCACGACAGGGGTCAATCGTGGATATCGCAAGGGCCAACTGCGTGACGACAACACCCTTGCAGAATATACCGCCGCTAGCGGGCTTGCCGTCTACCGCGGTGACAGGTATCCCAAAGAGGTTTGGAATAATGTGTTTGTACCAGAGCCATCCGGCAATCTTGTTCAGCGATATGTGATAACGGAAGATAATGATGGTTATTTAAGTGGCCGTAATCCATATGAAGATCAAAAGGCGGATTTTTTAACCTCAACGGATGAGCGTTTCCGCCCTGTTAATATACATTCAGCACCAGACGGAACACTTTATATCGTCGATATGTATCGTGGCATACTTCAGCATAAGTTCTACCTTACCGATTATTTAAAAAACGAGATCAGTAAAAGAAATCTGGAAGCCCCCATGAATTCCGGCAGGATTTATCGTGTTGTACATGAATCGAGTGAACCTGATAAAAACCCTCAGCTGTCTGCAAAATCCTTAGAAGAACTTGTTCCTTATCTTGAACATTCAAATGGCTGGTGGCGTGATACGGCCCAACGGCTGCTTGTAGAGCGGCAGGCCAGTTCCGTAGTCCCTGAGCTTCAACAATTAGTACATGCCGGAGAAAAAGATTATACCCGTCTGCATGCTCTTTGGACACTGGACGGGATCAATGAAATAGACACGGAAGTGTTGGAACATGCTTTATCAGATGAATCGCCTCACGTACGGGCTGCGGCTATACGTATTGCTGAACCTGGTCTCTCCCCGACGAATAGCCCGTTGCGTGAAGCCGTTATGGGCTTGATCGGTGATGGCGATCCTGTTGTTAGCAGGCAATTGGCGGCGTCAGCCGGAGAGTTCCCTTTAAAGGACCGGGAAGATGCACTTCTGGCGATAACTGAGCATCACGGAGATGATCCGATTGTCGTAAGCCTGGTGGTTAATGCTTTGGCTGGTCATGAACTCGCCTTCTTAAGCCGTTATTTAGAACATTCTGAAGAAAGTTCGGGTACGAGTGATATCAATGACGCTATTGAAACATTGGTTATAACCATATTGAGAGCGGGCAATAGCGATGGAATCCGTGATATTCTTGCATGGATAGGCGATGAAGATAAGCCTGAATGGCAACGTCTGTCTCTTTTATCAGGTGTGGACGATGTAGCCCCGAGTTCGACACCGACCAATGTTAGATTGCTGGAACTTGATCATAAACCCACTGTTTTTTTAACGGCTTTAAATTCAGAGGTTGAAGAAGTGAACGAGCAGGCAGAGAAGGTTGCCGATAAACTAGGCTGGCCCGGCAAGCCGAGAGAGGAAGCGGCCTCAATAAGACCATTGACATCTGAAGAAGAAGAACGTTTCGAACGTGGCAGTAAACTTTATTCAAGCACCTGTGCATCATGTCATCAAAATGATGGGCAGGGTATGCAGGGGGTCGCAGCGCCACTTGTTAATTCGGAATGGGTACTTGGCAGGACAGACCGGTTAACCCGCATCTTGCTTCATGGAATGGATGGAGATATGCTAATGCCATCAGCCGGTTATTTGTCTGATGAAGAAATTGCAGCGATTATTACTTATATCAGGCGCGAATGGGGACACGAAGAAGACCCTGTTGATGCATCACATGTTTTTGAAATTCGAGGAGTTACTACCGGCCGCGAGAGCCCATGGACAAAAGAAGAATTAAATAGTTTAAGGTAAGAAAATGATAATCAGACAATGTTAATAAATTATTGACGTAACATTAGTCCACCTTTCAGAGTTAGGTAATCTTGATATGAGATGCTGTAATCCTTTTATTCCGTGCTTTAACGTTATTTTGTTATATTTCCCTACAATCTTAATTTCAATACTCCGTATTTATCATCGTTAACGTTTCTTTAACGAAGTGAATAACTTATAATGCCAAGAAAAAAGTTTAAAATAGCCCTTCTGGCTGTCATTGTTATCTTTATGGGTTTGGTATTCGCAGACTCCATCGGTGTTTTTAGTTCGAAAGATTACCGGGTACTTCCACATGGAAGCCACAATCATTATTTACCTCACGATCGTGACCCTGATGCGCCGCTTGATGCATTTCCCACTCAAGAGCCTGTTCCCGGAGAACGCATAACTCCCTATGGTGAAGTTGTAAGAGATTAAATGATCAAAGTATTCTATACCTTCCGGTTTTATTTAAGCTGCCTTTTTTATAGATTGCATCAGGCAAATCCCATCTTCTCTGCCGCAATTATTAACCTGGAATAAACCTCATTATTATTAAAGGAGTAACATGGATAGAACAACCGTAATTTTTGGGACCTTACTGGTCGTTATTGGTGTAGCAGGATATATTATAAGTGAAATGGTCAGTATAACAGCATTAATCCCCGCTTTTTTTGGTGTGATATATATAATTTTAGGCAGGTTGGCCTCGAAAGAAAACCTAAAAAAACACATGATGCATGCCGCCGCCGCATTATCAATTATATTAATAATCCCTACCATTGGGGCCATAGGTGATCTGGTTGCCGGTGATTCTGGTGCAGGGGTGATAAGTCGCTCTTTAACAGCCGTAGCTGCGATCATTTTTCTGATCTTATGTGTGAAGTCTTTTATAGACGCCAGAAAAGCCCGTGATGCTGCAGTTTAAATGATTAATGGGCATGTACAAACAAGTAACGTTAAACCAAAACGCTAAAACCCTATTACCATGAATAAAATGTTTACGAAGATCACCATAAGTGCCTTATTATTGATATTCTGCCTTAGTTGGGTCCAGGAGGCAAAAGCCCAGGAAGGGGAACTTGGTGTGGGCGCGGCAATAGGTGATTATACCGGCTTCAGTTATAAATATTGGTTTGCCTCTGATTATGCCGTTAACGGTGTGGTAACAGGTGCCCTTAGAGACGGACAGTCTCAGTTATATGTCCATTGGGATTTATTGGTTCATCGCTTTGATCTGTTAGAAGTAGAAGAAGGCTCGATCCCATTATATTACGGTTTTGGTTTTTTTGCCGAAATTAACCAAAACCTTAATAATGACGCGGGTTTCAGAATTCCTATCGGTATTGAATACCTTATGGAAGATCAAAAGCTGGGTGTATTTATAGAAGCGGCCCCAACCGTGCAAATCACAAATAGAGAATCCGTGTCTTTCCAGGGGGGCATCGGGTTCAGGTATTATCTCTAGCTAGTTAAGCTCATGATAAAGGTTTGGGTAATCGGTAATCAGGCCATCTACACCCATTTTAATGAGCCTTTCCATTTCCTTGAGATCATTTACGGTCCAGGGAATGACTTTCATGCCAAGTTCCTGTGACCTTGTAACCATATCCCTGGTAACTAAGCTATAGTTAGGGCTAAGGATATCGGGTACATGGCCAAGATCATCAAGTTTCTCTCGTTCTTCTGAATTCCGGGAAATAAGCAAAGCCTGGGCCACACTGTGGTCCAGGCTTTTTAATGACTGCAAGCTACGTACATCAAAAGACTGTATAATCACCCGGTCCAGTATATTCAATTCTTTCAGTTCCTCATAGACCTGAGAAACAAACATATCAGGTTTAGGGTGCAACGTTAAATCCCAGTCTGGCCGTGACTTTATCTCGATTGAATAATTGACAGCATTCAGATTATTCTCACGTGTATATTGTTTCATTTCCAGAATAACGTCACGCATTAAGGGTTTTGGAGCAGCTATTTTTTGTTGGTCGGGGTGATTGGGATTGCCATGTGAACCACAATCAAACAGTGAAATTTCATCGTAGGTTAGGTCGTAGATCTTATAGTTCATTTCTGTTTCACTTGTAATAAGATCTCCTTCCGGAGTTGAACAAATATCACGCCGGAACCAGGGATCATGAGAAACGACAACCTGGCTATCAGCAGAAATGACCACATCAAATTCTATGGTATTCACGCCAAGGTCAACTGCTTTAAGAAAGGAAGGAATTGTATTCTCCGGCATCAATCCAGCTGAGCCACGGTGACCTTGCAGATCGAGATCCATAGAATTTTGATTACATGCAGAGAATAAAAACAGCAAAAGGTATAAAGAATTTTTCATTTAGTTAATTTAATTAATAATCCTTTATTCTTTTTGTTGTTAAGTTTATCTATAGCTTTGCCAAATTGGCTTGGGGCCGCTATTGCTATTGAAAGGTACACTTGTTTTCGACGAGCGTTTCAAACGAAATGGATAGCTTATTGTTTAACGCAGAACATCTATACGTTCAATGATCACAGGTTCTGCCGGTTGGTCTCTCAAACGTGGATCCTCGCGATTGGTTGGAGTATCGACGATAGCATCTACAACGTCTATTCCTTTTGTAACCTTCCCAAAAGCAGTGTATTCATTGTTCAGATGAGGGCTATTGGCATGCATCACAAAAAATTGTGAACCAGCCCCGGCTGTTTTATCACCTGTACGTGCCATTGATAGAACTCCGCGGGTGTGGTCGATATCGTTAAATTCATGAGGAATCGCGATTATCGGACCACCTGAACCGTTTGTATAAGGATCACCGTCTTTACTATTCGGATCACCACCCTGGATCATAAATCCCGGTATTACACGGTGGAATTGGGTGTTGTCGTAAAAGCCACTCTCAGCTCTGGTGACAAAATTAAAAACATGTATGGGAGCTTTCTTTGGATAAAATTCTATTTCCATTTCGCCGAAATTGGTAAACATACGTGCTTTGACGCCTTCTGCTTTTGAAGCCAGAAAGTTAAGTTTGTTTTGGCTGTTTTCAAGGTCTTTCATTTTCTGTTCTTGTATTTTATTTTTTTCATCGAGTTCACTGTTAATACGCTGTAAGCGTTCAATCTCTTCGCTGTGTCCACATGAAGCTAACAACAACGTGCTGCAAACGATCCATAAGAGACAAATGTTTTTCATACGACAAGGATTGCTGTTAAAGGGAGATGTTCGTTCAGGATTAAAAAGTATGGACTAGCAAACCTGAGCGTAGCTTTGGTTCAAACCAGGTTGACTTAGGTGGCATAAGCTTTCCGGCATCAGAAACCTCAACCAATTCTTCTATGGCTGTTGGGTACATGCTGAAAGCAACGGCCGCTTTGCCACTGTTTACCATTTTCTCCATTTTGGAAATGCTGTCATGACCTCCTACGAAAGATAAGTTTTTGTCCGTTCGGGGTTCATTTATATTGAGTAAATCTTTAAAAACGTAATCCTGCAACCTGGATGCGTCAAGGTTCTTCACGCTGTCTGCACTTTCAGGTTTGGGTAAGGTAAACCCTTGCCATTTACCATTAAAGTAAATGCTGATATCACCTTTTTTCTGAGGTGTTGGATTGGCGGATTCCTGAAGCTGAAACTTATTCTTTAAATCCTTCACAAGTTTTCCCAGATCGGCATTCAGGACCACACGGTTATAGGCCAAAATCCGAAGCTCATCCATAGGGTAAATTACAGACGGGAAAAACTCAAACTCTTCCTGCCCGGTGGATGATTCGCTCCTTAGCTGTGCGGCCACGTTAGACGCACTTTTGCAGCGATGGTGTCCGTCAGCTACATAAAGAGAATTAACAGTTTTAAAAGCATTCACGAAAGCTTCAGGTTCATTTACCTTCCAGACCGTATGCTCGACACCGTCAATGGCTGTAAAACGATACAGGGGCGATTCGTTTTGGGTGATACCATTGGTCATTTCCTTAATTCTGCTATCGGATTTGTAGGTAAGCATCACCGGCTCCGCATGGGCTCTTTGAGTGAGGATGTGGCGGGTACGGTCTTCTTCCTTGTCGTGGCGGGTTAACTCATGCTTAAGGATACGTTCCTCATCGTAATCCTTTACTGAAACGCAGTTGAACAAACCGGTCTGAATATGATTGTCCTGCTGTTGACGATAAAGGTATAATCCCGGCTCGGATTCCTGGACCAGCACATTTTCACGGATAAATTTCTCCAGGTTTTCTTTCCCTTTCTCATAAACTTTATCATCGTACAAACTGATATCATCGGAGAGATCAATTTCCGGACGAATAACATGTAAAAAGCTTTTCTCTTTTCCATTTGCAAGCTTCTTCGCTTCTTTGGTGTCAATTACATCGTATGGTACACAGGCTACCTCGTTAATGTTTTTTGGAGTGGGTCGCCAGGCTTTGAAAGGGTGTATGGTGATCATTACAAAAATATTTTAGAATTTAGTTACTATATTATTAGAAAAAGAACTCTTTTATATCTCAAAAGGTTATGCTCATCCGGTTGTTAAAATAAAAAAAATGGGGTAATCTAACTTGGTTAGATTTGTCATTCTAAGATAACTATTAAAAATTAAAGAAAGAGATTATGGCAGAAAAATCATTTAGCGAAGAACAACAAGATCAGCTATTATTTATGATGTTGATACAGCAAAACGAGCAAATTGCCCTAATGGGTTTGGGTAAAGAAAAAAATCCTGCCAGCGATACAGTCGAAAAAGATCTGAAGACAGCAAAATTTGCTATTGACACTCTTCGTATGCTCGAAAAATACACAGCAAACAACATAAACAAGGACTTGAGAGAATATTTAACCAAAACCCTTAGTAATCTGCGGCTCAGTTACTCTGAAGAAGTGAAGTAGTTCCAGAGATTTGTTTTATGACTGGTTTAAAAGATTAAACTTAGAACATGAAATAATTTATGCGAAATAATCAAACAACTTCATACATCAAAGATCCTGAACTCAGGCACAGGTATTCAATTTCTGCCGGCGGAGGCGTTGTCTTCAGGCTGGTTAATGGTAAAGTGGAAATCCTGTTAATTCATCGCAGGAATTTGTGGGATTTACCCAAGGGAAAGTTGAACAGCGGGGAATCCATTGCTCATTGTGCAGCGCGCGAGGTGTCTGAGGAAAGCGGGGCTGAATTACCCATGATCGTGAAGAAGTTGACTTCGACAATCCATCAATATGAAGAAGATGGGCTGGAGATTGAAAAAATCACCCATTGGTATGCTATGCTCACCCGAAGTAAGTCTTTTACTCCTCAAAAAGAAGAGGATATTGATGAAATACGCTGGGTCTTTCTGGATGAAGCGATAGATTTGGTGGGTTATGATAATCTCAAAATCGTACTGCAAAAGTTTAAAGAAGCTTTTATCAATTATAGTGCAATGTAAATAAAAAAGGCACGGTTATCACCGTGCCTTTTTTGTCGATAACTTACACTAGTTGCTCAATCTGAATTGAACTGTATAGACAAAGCGAACCGGGACCGGACGGCCTCGCTGACGGCCAGGCGTCCATTGTGTGCCCTTAATTGCATTTACGGCTTCCTCATTGGCACCGCCGCCAATTCCACGCAATACCTGGACATCACTGACATTTCCATTCTCATCCACAGTAAACTGAACAGAAACCCGGCCTTCGATACCAGCCCGGCGAGCAACGTCAGGATATTCCAGATTGTTATAAATTGCTTCGATCCCACCAACGGGTTCCGGCATATTCTCTACAACCTGAAATATTTCCTGTTCCTCATCATCTTCTTCAGGAGGAGGTGGAGGTGGTGGTAAATCCATAGGCGCATCAAGATCAAGATCAGAATCCAGATCAAACATGTCGTCCTCAATAATCTCGTCGTTCGGTACTTCTACAGGTACAGGAGGACGAGGGGGAGGCGGTGGAGTTTCAATTTGTTCAGTTCGAATAATGTCTTCCATTTCGACAATATCCTGTTCTTGCTCAGTGAAATTCATTTCACCGCCAAAGTCAAGATTCACGCGAAATAAAGTAATAAGAAGAGCCAAGGAAATGACTAACCCTAACTCCATTCTTAGAATATATGTTTTTCGTAAATCAGCTTCCGGTTTTTTGCGTTGAAGTGCTGACATAATATGAAAAAATTTGTGAATGTGTAGAGATAATTTAAGTAATTTTTACCTGAGATTGTCAATATAAAAGTATAAAAATTCGAAAAAAATTCTTATAAGCAAAATATAGCAAAAAAAGGGTCCGGTAATTTTAAATAACCGGACCCAGTTTGTTAAATGTGATGTGACGTTTTAATTGCTCAATCTGAACTGAACAGTATAAACAAAACGAACCGGCACGGCTTGGCCTCTTTGCCTTCCAGGCGTCCATTGTGTGCCCCTGATTGCATTTATGGCTTCCTCATCAGCACCGCCTCCAATACCGCGCAGTACCTGGGCATCACTGACATTTCCACTCTCATCTACAGTAAATTGAACAGAAACCCTTCCCTCTATACCGGCTCGTCGGGCAACATCAGGATATTCCAGGTTGTCATAAATAGCTTCAATCCCACCTTCAGGTTCAGGCATGTTCTCTACAACCTGGAAAACTTCTGTTTCTTCCTCTTCCTCTTCGTCAGGCGGAGGTGGTGGAGGTAAATCCATAGGTTCGTCCATGTCCAGGTCGGAATCCAGATCAAATGAATCATCATCTAGAACTTCATCATTGGGGACTTCTACGGGAACCGGCGGACGCGGAGGTGGAGGTGGAGTCTCAATCTGCTCCGTTTGAATCACTTCATCCATTTCGACTATATCTTGTTCCTGTTCGGTAAAATCCGCATCACCGCGAAGATCAAAATTGACGCGAAACAATGTGATAACAAGGACAAGAGTGACAATAAGTCCCATTTCCATTCTTAGAATGTAGGTTCTGCGAAGATCGGCTTCCGGTTTTTTTCTTTGAAGTACTGGCATGCTGATGTATTTGTAATGGTTTTCGATACTATAAACTAAATGATTTTATAAATTCTTTGCAACACCTTGATAGTTTGGTATGGCACTGACCAGTGTATTTGTAAATTTGTTTAAAAACGTCCCCAAGCCGTGTCAGTGTACAGATTTCCCGGCCTCATTTTTAGAACGATTTTGCAAGATTTTCAATATTCCCCAGGCCGTTAGGCATCCCAGACTGTTGGCTACCATATCCATAAAACTTGGTGACCGGTCTATGGGCAGGACCAGTTGCAGAAACTCAACAAAAGCTCCGAACGAAATACCAATGATTATAAGCGGTAATAAATTAATATCATAATTGCGCCTGTAAACCATCAGGTATAAACCGACCAATCCGGTCCAACCGCCCAGCATGGCAAAATGACCAAGTTTATCAAATTGAAATACTCCGGTATCAGCAATGTATTGAACTGGGGACAGGGTTAAATACAATGTTATGATGGTCCACAGTATAAAAAATATGGGAATCAGTCGCCATAAAATAGGGTATCTCTCCAATAATGAAATCATATTAGATTTAATGGCCCAGGGATGGTTGAATAATGTTTGAAGTGCTCATCGTATCTGGATTTACCATCCAGCAAAGCTTTAGCGCAACTATATATGGGGTTATCAGTAAGCTCCCACAATGCTGCAATCTTGCCGGTAAGTATGTCGCCGAAACCGGTTCGGGCGAAAATTGTACTATCATATTGTGTTATAAATGATTGCTTATCAGGAGAACCAAGTATATTAGGTAATCCTTTAGATAGCATGTAAACTTTGTACTCTCTGCAAAATTCTTCCACGGCAAGTATCCGGTCAAAGCTATCTTTTTCTCCCCTGTTAGATAAATACTTAAGTTCACCAGGATGAGGCGTTAACACGACACGTGCCTTATTTAGTATTGAAAGATCTTCTGAAACTGCCCATATAGCATCTGCATCAATAACTATTTTGCCTTGATAATTCTGAACCAACTGCCTTACAAATTTTGCCGTATCTTTATTACGTCCCAAACCGGGACCAATAACAACGGTGCCCTCTCTACGGTTAATTTGTTTCAATATTTCATCAAGATGATCAGGTTTAAAAACAGTATCCGTTTTGTCACCCACAACAAATTTGGTTTGATGGACAAGATGGGATTCGAAAATCTCCAAAAGGCCCCGTGGGCACATTAACGAGACTGAACCCAGGCCTTCTGCCCAGGCGCTTTCAGCAGCCATTACGGCTGCGCCGCATAAACCTGGTGACCCCGCAATTATATAAACTATGCCTGCCTCATACTTATGACGTGGGGATCTTTTTGGTAACTCCACTCTGTCAACCCAGGCTGGGACGATGGCATATCTTTTTATCTCTGACTTTAAAGAACGGGGAAACCCAAGATCACAGAAGATTCGTTCCCCTGATACGCCCGGCCCATTATCTAAAAAGCAGCCAATTTTTTGGGTGCCAAAAGAAAAAGTATAATCTGCCCTGACACAGCTCCCGAGAATATTACCATTGTTTGCATGCAATCCGGTGGGGATATCAAGAGCATATACGATACTCCCAGACTGATTAATAAATTTAATGATCAGGTCATAGGGTGTCCTTATCTCATTCTTGATACCGACACCCAGAAGGGCATCTATAATGATATCAGCGGGAGGCAATGAAGCCGGATCAGGCAGTTTCTCGTATAAGGTGATGTCGGGCTCACCCTGGTTATTTTTAAGCTTTTCCAGGACCTTGAAATTAGCCAGTGCATTAGGAGTTAGCTTTTTCGTCCCCTCGGCGAACACAACAGAAACAGCAATATTGTTCTGACTTAAGAAACGGGCTGCAACCAGCCCGTCACCCGCATTATTACCTTTACCGCAAAATATCAAGGCTCTAGAACCCGGATTCACATGCTTCTGAATAATGGCCGCTGCTTTTGCGCCGGCTATTTCCATAAGCATGCGACCTGAAATACCCAGGTCCTGGATGGTCTCAGAATCAATTCGTTTCGATTGTTCTGATGTTGCAAGTTGAAACTCTGAAGGTATCACCATACTGGCCATTTGTTAGTCTCCGCATTTTGTCAAACAAAATAATCAATATTATGACGATAATCTCTCTCGTATAAGCCTATTTAATTAAAGATATCAATAAGCCCTGGCAAAAAGCACGCGTCGTTCAGATGGTTTTCCAGTGACCATACATGTACCGGGCTCCGGGTTTTCATCAAGCGGGATGCAGCGAATCGTTGCTTTTGTTTCATCCTTAATTTTAAGTTCGGTCTCTGTAGTTCCATCCCAGTGAGCATAAATAAAGCCAGATTCTTTATTTATGATCTTTTTGAAGTCATCATAGGTATTTACCGTCCGGGTGTTGTCTTCGGTTCGTTTTCTGGCTTTTTCAAACATAGTTGTTTGGATCTCATCCAGGGTATCTTTTATTACCTGGGCCACATTTTCATTATCTACCAAAGACTTTGTTTTAGTGTCACGGCGGGCTATTTCCAGCTTATTGTTCTCTACATCCCTTGGGCCGACCGCGATGCGGAGCGGTACTCCTTCAACTTCATACTGGGCAAATTTCCAGCCAGGCTTATAAAAGTCGCGGTCATCAAGTTTCACCCGAATACCTTTTTCTTTGAGTTCTTTTTCAAGAGCGCCTGCATAATCAAGTACGGCTTTTAGCTGTTCATCATTTTTCCAGATGGGCACGATGACCACCTGGGTCGGGGCTAGCTTCGGCGGCAAGATCAATCCGTCATCATCGGCATGGGTCATAATCATTCCGCCGATCAACCGTGTCGAAACTCCCCAGCTCGATGCCCATACGTGTTTAACTTCGCCATCTTTATCCTGGAAGGTTACATCAAATGCTTTCGCAAAATTTTGGCCCAAAAAATGTGATGTTCCTGCCTGAAGAGATTTTCCATCCTGCATAAGCGCTTCGATGCATAAGGTATCTATGGCACCCGGGAAGCGTTCTTCTTCGCTTTTTTTGCCAATGGTAACCGGCATAGCCATATAATCTTCCGCGAACGTTCGATAAACCTCAATCATTTTCTCGGTTTCTTCGAGCGCTTCCCCGGCCGTCGCGTGGGCTGTATGGCCTTCTTGCCAGAGAAACTCCATGGTGCGCAGGAACAGCCGGGTCCGCATTTCCCAGCGGACGACGTTGGCCCATTGATTGATAAGAATCGGCAAATCACGGTAAGACTGTATCCAGTTTTTGTAGGTATCCCAGATAATGGTCTCTGAAGTAGGCCGTACAACCAGTTCTTCTTCCAGTTTGGACGATGGGTCTACGATCACCCCGCCGTCGCTGTCAATAAGTCGGCTGTGGGTAACTATGGCACATTCTTTGGCAAATCCTTTTACGTGCTGAGCTTCCTTAGATAAAAATGATTTGGGGATAAAAAGTGGGAAATAGGCATTTTGATGGCCCGTTTCTTTAAACATTCCATCCAGAACGGCTTGCATGTTCTCCCATAAAGCATAACCATTTGGGCGGATGACCATGCAACCGCGCACAGGAGAGTGCTCCGCCAGCTTAGCCTCTTTGATAACATCAAGATACCATTGAGCGTAATCTTTATCTTTCGAAATAATATTTTTTGCCATTTTCGTGTTCTTGTATCGGGTGATTGATAAGCCTTGTAAGGTAGGTACTATGCTGAAAAGAATCTATGCAGACCTGTATTTCGTGTAGGTTTTGTTGAATTTTAAGTCAATGCGATTGCATTCGGGCTTTTTTATTTCGCGAAGTATGAGTACCTTTAGAGCTTATCATTTTTTGATGGGACGGTTTGTTGTACAATTCACCGCTTAAAAAATGGCGTGGTAGCTCAGCTGGTTAGAGCGTCGGATTCATAACCCGGAGGTCGACGGTTCAAGTCCGTCCCACGCTACTCGAATAGTTGAAACCCATTGCTGTTTTATGGGTTGCTCTGAAAAGGAGAAACTTTCTAACATTACTTCTTTTTTATTAAGAAGGACGATGATGGTGACACATCTCATTGGCTCCCGTTGCATCTCTTCAGGAATAGTGAAAGTTGCCATTCCACTACGACCAGGTATCGTTTAAGGAAATCAAAGTTATGATTATCATTTCATTTATTCTTTTTTCGCAAATCTTTACCGGGCTTGGACCAACCTCAATACAATCAACGCCCACCTGGTATGATTATGAGGTAGTGAATATTTATCCTCATGATCCTGGGGCATTCACTCAGGGATTGCTTTTTCGTGATGGATATCTGTATGAAAGTACCGGCCGGTTTGGTCAGTCAAGCCTGAGAAAGGTCTGTCTTGAAACCGGTGAAGTGGTCCAGCAACACGATGTGGGTCCTGAGTTTTTTGCTGAAGGATTAACAGACTGGAAGAATCAGCTATTCCAGATTACATTAAACTCAGGAATCAGTTTTGTGTATGATCTACAAACTTTCGAGGCAGAACGAACATTCGGTTATACCGGTAAAGGATGGGGGCTCACAAACGATGGCAGCCGTTTAATTATGAGTGACGGAACGGCGGACCTTCGTTTTCTGGACCCTGAGACCTTCAGGGAAATTAGCCGCCTAACAATCACTGAAAACGGGCAGCCGGTATCCAAATTAAACGAGCTTGAAATGGTTGAGGGCGAGATCTTTGCTAACGTGTATTTTACAGATCATATCGTTATAATTAATCCGGAAAACGGCCACGTCACAGGTCGAATTGATTTAGAGGGACTTTTGCCGCTAGCCGACCGCAGGCCACAAGTTAATGTTCTCAATGGTATTGCTTACGATCCTGATACTGGCCGACTGTTTGTAACCGGTAAGCTTTGGCCCAAACTTTTCGAAATCCGGCTGATACCTCGGCAATAGAGTATCATTAACAGTATAAGGCATCCTCAAAAAAAAGCACCTGCTCGATCAAAAGCAGGTGCTCTAAACATCTATAGACGGCTATTACCCCATTTGCTATTTATAATCTAAGGCCGTTTGAACCTGCATGCAATCCGGTAAAGACTGCATTTCTTAATAAGTAGATTTACGTAGTGCCTGCGACTACATTCTTCAGCGCCTTTTTTCCAAACGTAATCAATGGTGTATTAAATAATATTAACGAAAACTTGATAAGTGAATAATATTATGTTTATATTAAGGTTCGTTTATGGCTAATGCTTTTAACTACCTATTGTCGCGCAAAAAAAAAGCACCTGCTCGATCAAAAGCAGGTGCTCTAAACATCTATAGACGGCTATTACCCCATTTGCTATTTATAATCTAAGGCCGTTTGAACCTGCATACAATACGGTTAAGACTGTATTTTGCCCCCCGTATAAATACGTAGCCGTTTATATATCAGATATATAGCCATGTTCTATGGCATAGCGAACCAGTCCGGCTGTATTTCTTATTTCTAGTTTGCGCATCAAATTTGTCCGGTGTGTCTCAACGGTACGCGGACTTATAATAAGCTTTTCGGCAATTTTAGAACTTGTATTCCCGTGGGATATAAGTTCTAAAATTTCTTTTTCCCGGGGGGTCAGAACGGCTCCGTTATCATCATCACTTTGTTGGGTTATATAACGTTCCGTCATAAGCTCGGAAATTTTATTGCTAAAGGCTTTTTTCCCCCCAGCTACAGCCTTCACTCCATCTACTAACTCCTGGCCACTGCAATTTTTAAATAAATAGCCAATAGCACCGGCATTAAGGACTTGGTTCAGGTACTCTTCATTAACATGCATCGAAAGTATCAGGATTTTAGCGTCAGGATCTAACTTAATAATAGAGCGAGTAGTTTCGATGCCATTTAAGTTTGGCATGGAAATGTCGATAAGGCTTACATCAGGTTTTAACTCTTCAAAAAGCTCAATAGCCTCTTTGCCACTGCCTGCCTCTCCCACTACATTAATACCATCAGCTTTTTCAAGGGCACTGCAGATACCATATCTCACGAGATAGTGATCATCGGCTATGAGAACATTAATTGAATTCATTTTTAAAAACAGCAGTTATATGGGGTTTGGATTAAACGATAAGTTAATAAACTTACTATTAGTTACAAGGCGTTTAATGTTCATCTAAAGAAATAATATAAGCTGTACCTGCGAAATCAAGAATATTTAATTAGATTATCAGTCGGCCAATTTTTTGTACATCTGATAACAATCCAGCTGCCGTAACTTCCTTCCCGGCACCTGGGCCCTGGACGATAATAGGTGATTCAATATATCTCCGGGTATGAATAATAATCTGATTATCCGTTCCCCTTAATGAGCCAAGTGGTGATTCACGAGGCACAGCCTGCGTTCCTATCTTGATGTTTCCACCATTCATCTCACCAACATAACGAAGTACTTCTCCCTTTTGAGATGCATGATCAACTTTTAATTTCCATTCCTCATCAAAATCTGAAATGCGTTCAAGAAAAGATTCTGTTGTTGATCCCGATAGCTCTTCAGGGGTCAGGTTTTCGACCACGACATCATCACGTTCAACCTGGAAACCGGATGCCCGCGCTAAAATCATAAACTTTCTAACGACATCTTCGCCCGATAAATCATCTCTGGGGTCAGGCTCAGAGTATCCAAACTCTTTAGCATTTCGCACAGCCTTACCAAAAGATTCTCCTTGTTCCAATTGTCCGAAAAGATAGGTCATAGTACCTGAAACAACACCGGATATTTTAGTGATCTTATCACCACTGGCTTGTAAATCCCTAAGAGTTTGCAAAACGGGGAGGCCTGCACCTACGGCCGGTTCAAAGAAAAACTGCGTTTTATTTCCGTGTGTAAAACGAGTAAGTTTTTCAAAATAAGACTGCTCCAGGGTTAAAGCCCGCTTGCTTGGTGTGGCAATATGGATACCTGCCTCCAGCAGGCGGTCATATAAACGGGCCACATCGCCGCTTCCCGTGGCGTCAACAAATACGGTACGATAAGGATATTCCTGAATTAGGTGGCTCACGATAGCTTCCCAATCGGTTGCGCCTCCATTTTTAAGTTGCGTTTCCAGTGCATTACCTTTCAGACCTGCCGGATTCCAAACCGTTTTCTCGCTGTTACAGGCCCCAATAATTGACAAATCAATATTCTGATCTTTCAGCTCATTAATTTGCCGGACAAACTCTCCGCCTATAGTGCCGATACCGGCTAAAAAAAGGCGAAGCCGGCGAGCATGGATGCAAAAGTGATCATTAATTAATCGGGCTGCCATATTGGTTTGGTCCCGTTGGATCAGTAAACTTAAATGCCGATTAGCCACGCCTCTAGCCGTAGAAAGCGGTGCAATATTATTTTCACCAAGTACCGAAAGAACGGCACCGCTCAGTCCAAGGTCTTTTTTAAGGCTTTCACCGATAACCGTGACCATATTGACGTCTTTATAAAAGGCCGGTTTATCCAGAAGCCCGAGGGCATATTCTTTCTGAAAAGCGTCGAGCAAAGTTTGATCTGCTTTTTCTTTTTGTGAGGCATTAATCACCACACTTATACCATAATCGGAAGATGCTGATGCGGTAAAGAGTATGGAGATTTCCGCTTCAGCCAGAGCGTGAAGAGCACGGGGGGTGAGTTTCCTGATACTGTCAAGTCCTTTGCTCTTAATGCCAACCAGGACGATATCTTTCTTGACCGACACAGAACGTAACCGCCCGTTTGTACTTGGAAACTCATTGCTGATCAAGGTACCTGGTTCTTCCGGTGAAAAGGAATTTTTTATGTGAACGGGTATTTGGAGCAGTTCAAGCGGCAGTACGGTTCTGGGATGCAAAACTTTCGTGCCAAAATGAGCCATTTCTGCAATTTCCGAGTAATGTAGATGGGGGATGGTTACAGCTGTTGGGGCAATGTCGGGATCTGCGGTTAACACACCATTTACATCGGTCCAAATTTCAACCCGTTCTGCTTTCAGGGCCTCGCCAACCAGGCCCGCTGTATAATCAGACCCTGAGCGGCCTAATGTTGTAATTTGATGTTCTGAAGTTGAGCCAATGAAGCCGGTGATTACGGGTGTATTACCGTTTACATTTGCAAGCGCATCATAGATTAATTTGTTAGTAACAGGGGAATCGACATCAGCTTCACCAAAATTCTCATTGGTACGCACAAGGTTTTGCGATTCGTATAATCGGGCAGCAAGTCCTGTTTTTCGTAATGCGGCAGCAAATATAGCGCCGGAGCCGCGTTCGCCATATGACATTATCAGGTCGCGCTGCTCTGGTGTAATCTTCTTTTCCTTGAAAAGCTTCCTGAGCTGGCCCTCCAGGTCAGAAAGCAAATTCTTCAGCTGAGACAACTCAGAAGGCAGCATCTCCTGAACGAAAATACTTTGAAGTATTCCTATATGGCGTGCTTCTAAAATTCTGAATTCTGCTTCCCAGGTACGGTCATGATGATGCGCTTTTTCGGTTAGGTTAATCAATTCATCGGTAACACCACCAAGGGCTGACACGACAACAGCAACTTTTTTATGGTTAAGCCTGTCTTTGACGATAGCCACGGCGCGTTGGATCTTTTCCGCATCGTAAAGCGAAGATCCGCCGAATTTGAGAATATGTAGAGGTTTTTCTGTCATTTATTAAGCGTTGCCTGATCGAGATCGTGTGTAGAGTTCTGTTTATTTGATAAGGTATGACTATTTCTAAACTCTTTGACGATTTGCTGCATTTTATTAAATTCAATCAAAAATGAATCATGCCCGTCAGGAGCCTTCATTTCCACGAAGTAACCATTGCCCAGCAAGTTAGCAAGCTCTTCTTGTTCAGTTATTGGATAAAGTAAGTCGGAATCTATGCCGATAACAAGTGCTGGTATTTTAATACGACCGAGAATACTTTTGTAGCTGTCCCTGCCCCTGGCAACGTCGTGGGAATCCATGGCCTCGGTAAGCCGAACATAGGTCATGGCATCGAAACGCTCAACCATTTTCAATCCCTGATAGCGCAAATAGGATTCAACTTTAAAAAGGTCTGAGCCTTCCTGATGATCTCTGGAGAATCGTTTATCGAATGAATGTGCGCTCCGGTAGGTCAGCATCGCCATCATTCTGGCGGCAGCCAGTCCTTTGACGGGTGGACTATGTTCCATATAATCACCATGGTTCCAATTAGCATCGGCGTAAATGGCTTGCCTTTGCGCCTCGCTAATACCAATAGCCCAGGGAGAGTGTGATTTGCCCATGGCCACCAGGACCAATTGCTTGACCCGTTCATCCATAATGGCAAATTCCAAAGCCTGCATGCCTCCCATAGAGGCCCCGAAAGCAAACTCTATTTCTTTGATCTCAAGCTTATCAAGAATAATCTGCTGGGCCCTGACCATATCCCTGATGGTAATCTTTGGGAAGGCTGATCCATAAGGTTTGCCAGTGTCTGGATTGATGCTTCGGGGGCCCGTGCTGCCATAGCAGCTGCCTATGATATTAACACATAAGATGAAATGCCGGGAAGGATCAAGCATTTGACCATCTCCGAAACAACTCGATAGCCACTCGTCGGCTGCGGCATGCCCTGAAAAAGCGTGACATACCAGTGCAATGTTGGTCCTGTCATCATTCAGATCACCCCATGTTTTATAAACCAGTTCCAGTTTAGGAAACGTAAACCCTGATTCCGTAGTAAAGGGTTTATTATATGTATAAGTGGTTATTCCTTGGTTCATCAAATGAGTTTTGCTTTATTTTTTTCAACACTACCGATATACCATTTAAGGCCAGCCGGCTTTTGAGTTAATGGTTAAGTTAATTACCCGCATATTTTGCCTCCAATGTTTTCCTTGGCATTGCGGGTTTCTCCGCTCCAACATTGAAAGAATGACAAATTACCTCGTAGAATAGGATCAGGCAAGTCTTCGACTTCGGTTGGGGAATGAGCATCTGGAACAATGTTGGGCATCGAAAACCCCAACCTACGCTCAGACTGACGTTCATAGGGTATGGCTGAGGGGGTGTCTCAAAAATCCATAACTGCTCCGCTAAGCGTCCACGCTTAGCGAGGAATGAACTCATACGGCACGAGTGCACACGCCGGCAAGCGTGGACGCTTGCCGCAGCCGCCTTTTGATACAGCCACCTTCTCCAAATATCAACTTCTGACTGACGTTCATAGGGAGAGGTATCTATAATACCCACGTCAGTTTGAATCCAGCCGGATTCCCAAACGCCAGACCACAACCCATGCAGCCGGCAGACAGCGCAGTGAAGCATAGCAAAACAGCCTGCCCTGAGCGCAGTGAGCGTAGCGAAACGAAATCGAAGGGAAGTCGAAAACTTGCCCGATGGATTCCATATTCTTTTATTCATCAAATAAATCCCTGGGTTTGGTTGGAAATTCTATCCGCTAATCCCTGTCACCTCTTCAATAGTGCCGCAAAAAGCGGCACTATTGGCTCAGAATGACAGATACCTTAATCAGTAAAACATAGCTTCTATTCATTAACCTTTTTGATACAGCCTCTTTTTATTTTCAGTTACTATGCCTTTACTAAAGCTTTTTTAAAAGCCTGCTCAAAATCACCGATGATGTCATCGATGTGTTCAATTCCCACCGAGACACGGACCAGATCAGCCGACACTCCGGCTGAGGCTTGCTCAGCATCGCTCAACTGCTGATGGGTGGTGGATGACGGATGGATCACCAGCGTTTTGGCATCACCAACATTGGCCACATGACTTGACAGTTCCGTAGCTTCAATGAGCTTGCGGGCTGATTCATAGCCGCCTTTAACACCGAAAGTCAGTACAGAACCAAACTGCCCTTTTTCAAGATATTTTTTGGCCAGCTCGTGATAAGGATGATCAGCATGGCCGGCATAATTTACCCACTCAACGTCATCGTGATTCTTAAGCCAGTTCGCCAACTTCTGTGCATTTTCGTTATGGCGTTCCACACGTAGAGAAAGAGTCTCCAGGCCTTGCAGAAACAGAAAACTGTTAAATGGTGATTGCGCCGGACCAAAATCACGAAGTCCTTCAACGCGGGCACGGATAGCAAATGCGATGTTGCCGAATGGGCCCTGATCTCCAAAGACTTCCCAGAAATTTAGGCCGTGGTAGCCCGGAGATGGCTCTGAAAACAAAGGAAACTTGCCATTGCCCCAATTGAAGTTCCCGGCGTCAACGATCACCCCGCCAATGGAGGTGCCATGCCCGCCAATCCATTTGGTAGCCGATTGAACTACGATATTCGCTCCGTGCTTGATGGGCTGGACCAAAGCTCCGGCAGCGCCAAAGGTGTTATCTACAATCAACGGTATTTCGTGCTTTTTGGCTAAAGCAGAAAGTTTTTCAAAATCAGGAATGTTGTTGCGAGGGTTGCCGATGCTTTCAACGTATATGGCCTTGGTATTCTCATCAATTTTGGCTTCATAGGCAGAGGCGTCATCGTCTTCTACAAAATGCACTTTGATGCCCAAACGGGGCAGGGAAACCTTAAACTGATTATAGGTCCCGCCGTACAAGTTGCTGCCGGATACAATATTGTCACCCGATTGGGCAATGGTCGCGATGGTCAGAAACTGGGCGGCCTGACCGGATGCCGTCGCTACAGCAGCAACGCCTCCTTCAAGGGCTGCAATTCTCTTTTCAAAGACATCATTGGTAGGGTTCATGATCCTGGAATAAATATTCCCAAAATCTTTCAAAGCAAACAAGGTCGCTGCATGATCGGTATCGTCAAACAGGTACGATGTTGTTTGATAAATAGGCACAGCACGTGAATTCGTTGCCGGATCGGGTTCCTGGCCAGCATGTAGCTGCAGGGTTTCATATTTGTATTGTTTGGGAGTTCCGTTATTGCTCATGGTTTTTTGAATTTAGTTTTTGTTGTTTAGTTTGGTCCTTACGATCTTTTGATCGTACCAGCCTGTAAATGTTGTTCTTATGTTGTATTCGCATTATTTATAAGTTCTGTACCCCAAAAAAAAACCTCTCCCCAAAAAAGATTCGGAAGAGGTTTAATAAAACCGGATTTCCTCATCTTCCCCAAATCCCTTTACGGACCAGGCAGGATTTAGCACCTGGCACTACATGGTTAAACGCAGCCGGTTGCTAAGGCTTCAAAGGGCCTGTCCCTCCACCTTTCTCGATAAGAGCTTAAATTTTTAAAGAACATCAACCAATCCAAAAAAAAAGCCCTTCACGAGAACGGGAAGGGCTTATAACAATCAATGACGCAAAATCACCCTTTACCCTATTTCAGGCATACAACAACAGATGATAAAGCACATTATAAATTTCATGGATCCTAAATAAAATTGTCTGGGTATCTGCAGTAATGATAATTTTATTTTCGTTGAAAAGCAACAAAAAAAGGTGAATTAAAAAATATACGGGGAAGGATAAAGCAGATTATTAAGATGGGGAAGAACACACGACTTTTGAAGAATATTATGTCGTTACCATGGCTTGGCATAATCTTTAATTCCTGCATATTCCTTAGTGCCCCTCCATAAAATGAACAGAGAAACTATGTAACCCGCGTTGGAAACCAACTATTCACAGGACTAGCTACTCTATCTACAAATATTATCCCACTTATACCCTCCTTAATCATTATAAAACAAGAGTAAAGGCCTAAATATTACTTTTATGCTCCATTTCCCAAAATACCAACATATGAGAAGGCATAAAAAACAACCTTGAAGATAGATAAGGCCCCTCTTTATTAGCCTGGTTTACACCTGATTTCACCCTTATGCAGGCTGAAAAAACGTTTATTTATGGCCGGGCCAAATCTTATCCAGCTATGGAGAAAAATAAGACTTGCCTTATGGAGGATATATTTTTATCCAGAGAGCTACAAAGCTAAAGGGGAAAGTTCGATAAATATATATCTTATCTTACTGTTAATACAGCTAATGTGGATAAAATTGTATAAAGTTCCAATTTTTCCATAATACATTAGAAGGGACAACAACGGCAACAAGAAGCCAACAGCTGTCTGATCGGCCACAGTTGTTGGTAACCATTGGATTCATTGTAAAGGCTGGGTTCACGGGTGCAATTCCGTGAAGCGTGGAGGCTTCACGGAGCATCTGCTTGCAGGGCGCCTGTCGCTTCGGCAAGCGTCTGCGCTTGCCGAACTTGCACCCGTCAGGCCTGGGAATAACAAAGACGTTACTGGCTATTAGAAAAGCCTGACGGAGAGCCTGCCCTCTCTTCTTGCCCCGCCCTGCTTGCACGAACGCCCCGGGCGTTGATCTTTTCGTGAAGCGTGGATGCTTTATGGAGCAGCCTCTTCCGCTCTGGCACAGCTTCGACATCTATAGCCGCAGTAATTTTGCTCAGAAACAAGCTTTACTTGCCATATCCGTAATTTTTAATAAACAGGTCATTTTCCCTCCATTTTTCGCGGACTTTGACGAATAACTTTAGGTTTACTCCCTTGCCCAGGAAAGATTCAATATCACGACGTGATTCAATGCCAAGTTTTTTAATAGCGGCCCCTTTTTTGCCAATGATCATCCCTTTTTGGGAATCCCGGTTGACGACTATTTCCGCGTCAATTTGATCTTTTGCTTCGGTTTCGTTGTACTCAACGATGTTTACAGTACATGAATAAGGAATTTCCTGCTTGAATTGCAAGAATAGCTTCTCGCGTATTATTTCAGATATAAAAAAACGCTCGGGGTGATCGCTAAGCTGGTCTTTCGGGTAGTAGGGCGGACCTTCAGGCATAAGGCTTTTAATGAGCTTGATCAGTTCTTCTATACCCGTTCCCTGTAGTGCGGAAATGCCCATGGTATGGGTGTAATCAATTTCATCAACTAAGTCCTTGATGGTTAAAGAGACATCTTTTTCCGGGACAAGGTCCGTTTTGTTGATGGCCAGTATCTTGGTTTTTTTTAGATCTTTCAGTGCTTTTGTGATCTCAGGGGAGGCCGGTTGATCTTTAGGGCTTACAAGGTGAATAATGACATCCGCGTCGCGTTCGGCTTTTTCAACGGCGGCCATCATCGCTTCCTGAAGCTTGTACTTTGGATTTATAATGCCTGGGGTATCCAGGAATATGATCTGAGAATTATCGTCCGAATAAATTCCGGTAATACGATGGCGTGTCGTCTGTGCCTTGGGGGTGATGATGGATAGTTTCTGGCCCAGAAAGGCGTTTAACAGAGTTGACTTGCCGGCATTGGGCAGGCCGATGATGGCTACGTAACCCGATTTATGCTGAGGTTGATTGTTTTCCATTTCTCAATATACGCTGAAGCGCATAAAAAAAGGGCACAGACATAAATCTGTGTCCCTTTTTAAAGTAATTTGTGACCTGTTATAATGAAGTGCTAGTTGTTGACCTCACCGTTATCACCATTTTCATTACCGTTCAAGTCGCCGCAGGCTATGATCGTATCGAGATCATCTTCAGAAAGATGAACGTTTATATGATAATCGCCATCTTCACGCAGGCTGGTATTGAAGATAGTTACCGAAGTTTCGGCATTTCCTTCATCATCAACTTCCAAAAGCGAATAATCATCAGGGGGGCCAATAATGGCGCCACTTGAGGCACAAGTTCCCTCATGGACATGCCAGGGATGTGCCGCCTGGGGCTCTGCACCGCTAATGGAAGCAGCGGCCGTAAATTCGTTTTCAGAACTGAAAACCTCGCCCTCGCCTGAAATAGCGGGAAATTCGTCGGTACCGATTAAAGTGGTGCTGAACTCCATCTCTTCGGGCACATCATTATCGTCATCACGGTCGCAGCCCATAAAAGTTGTGCCGAGGAAGACCAGCGCTATAAGGATATTTAATTTATAATTCTTCATTTTTATCTCGATAAAGTAAGTAATTTCAATTATTTATGATTGGATAATTATAAACGGGTATTGCTCTCTATTTATTGAAATACTCTTCTGGCTGGCGAGACGGGTGGTTTACTTTAAGATTGCAACCAGCCGGGAAACTGAATTCGCTAACCCGTTGAAGATAGCATCGCTAATGAGAGCATGGCCAATACTGATATCGTTGAGGTGGGGAACGGCATCAAGAAATGGATGAATATTATCGAAATTTAATCCATGCCCCGCATTGACCTTCATTCCCTTCTGATGAGCGGAGATGGCGGCCATTCTGAGCCGTTCAAGTTCGATGGCCCTTTGTTGATCATTTTTCGCATTGGCATAGGTCCCGGTATGCAATTCAACAGCTTCGGATTTCAGGCGATGGGCCAGTTCAATGGACTTTTCATCGGGGTCAATAAACAAGCTGACCGCAATGCCGGCTTTTTTTAAGGCAGGCATGACGCGTTTTTGGTAATCATCAAATACGGAAGGCATAGGCAAGCCGCCTTCCGTGGTTAGTTCTTGTCTGTTTTCGGGAACCAGAGTGCATACATGAGGTTCCATTTGAAGACAGATGGACAGCATTTCATCAGTCGCTGCCATTTCGAGATCTACCAAGCCGGTTATGGTTTTTGCAAGCCTCCAGGCATCTTCGTCACGAATATGGCGGCGGTCTTCACGCAAATGAAAAACAATGCCGGCAGCCCCGGCTTTTTCGCTGATGATAGCGCCTTCAACAGGATCGGGAACACCTTCTCCGCGGGCATTGCGAAGGGTAGCAATGTGATCGATATTAACTAACAGGTTCATTTTTTTGCTTGATGAGGATTTAATAATGGCCAATAAAAATAAGCATAAAAGAAATGTAAAAAAGCCTGGGCTGGATGAATTCCGATGTGAAAATTTTAATATGCTCAACATATACGTATTCCGTTGGTTATGTATAGTTTATCAAAATTAAATATTAGCGAATGAGAATAGCCCAGGTTTCCCCTTTATACCAAAGTGTACCTCCGAGATCGTACGGAGGCACAGAACGTGTTGTGTCTTACTTAACTGAAGAACTCGTCCGGCAGGGCCATGATGTAACATTGTTTGCTTCCGGAGATTCAAAAACGAGCGCCCGGTTGATCTCTCCCTGCGAGCGTTCTCTGAGAGCTATGAAAAGTCAGGACCCTATAGCTCATCATTTTGTGGAAATGCAAATGGTGCAGGACCGGATTAATGAGTTCGACATCATTCATTACCATATTGATTATCTGCATTATCCATTTTCAAAACTGGGCGGTACGCCTAATGTAACTACATTGCACTGGCGCCTCGATCAACCGGACCTTAAACGTTTATATGAAGTCTTTGACGATATCCCGGTTATTTCCATATCAAATGCCCAGCGAAAACCACAACCACATATATATTGGGTATCAACGGTATATCATGGTTTCCCGGATGATTTATATGCCTATTACCCCGATAAGGGTGATTACCTGGCATTTGTGGGGCGATTATCTCCGGTAAAAAGAGTAGACAGGGCCATTAAGATTGCAAAGAGAACGGGCATCAAATTAAAGATTGCCGGGAATATAAACCCTGAAGACGAAAATTATTTTAATAATCATATAGCCTGGCAGCTTGATGATCCTTTGGTGGAATATATTGGAGAAGTCAACGAGGAGCAAAAGGCAGAGTTTCTGGGCAACGCTTTGTGCATGCTGTTCCCTATTGACTGGCCCGAGCCTTTCGGCATGGTTATGGTGGAATCTATGGCTTGCGGAACTCCGGTCATAGCGTTTAAAAATGGGTCTGTAGAAGAGCTCATCAAGACTGGCCAAAATGGATATAGGGTGAACACGATTGATGAGGCTGTGGTGGCCGTGGAAAATATTGACCAAATATCCAGGCTCGACTGCCGCAGGTATTTTGAAGATAATTTTACCGTGAGTCAAATGGCTGATAATTATTTAAAATCCTATGAAGCCCTTATCGATAGAGCGGCATCCAGGGTGATATCATTTAAATAACTTTTAAGAATATATGAACAAAACTGCAGATACAGCCGAGCTTATCCAAAACAAAAGATACACAACCGCTGAGTCCGTTTTAACCGACGACCGAATTCGTACATTGAATTCAGCCGATACGTTTGTTGTTTTTGACCGGTGGGGAGATATCAGGCAAGAAGTGGCCCAAACACATGGTCTGTTTCATGAAGGAACGAGATTTTTATCGCTGCTGAAGTTAAAGTTGTTTGATCAACAACCGGCCCTGCTTAACTCATCTATTTCGATGGAAAATGATGTGTTGAGTGTTGACCTGACCAATAATGAGATATTTTTGGATGGAGAGCTGCTTATAGCCAAAGCTAAACTCCATATAGAGCGAATAAAGTTCGTTCAAAATGGAATTTATTATGAGAAAGTCCAACTTTATAATCACAGCAAATGGAAGATGGACCTGAAAATTTCTTTCGAAGTGGGTTCTGATTTTAAAGATATCTTCGAGGTTCGCGGTTACAAAAGAAAGAAAAGAGGCGAAATAATAAACGGTGAAGACGGAAATCTTGATAGAATACTGCTTAAATACAGGGGCCTGGATAATGTCATCCGAAAGACGGTTATAAATTTTGAACCGCAGCCTGATGTCAGCGCCCGCAATGAGGTTATATATTACATCCCACTTGAACCCAATCAGGAATATTCGATAATCAATACCATCAAGTGCCTTGTTGGCGACAAAGAAATAGATAATCCCGGTTATCATAATGGATATAATCAAATTCTTGGCGAACAAGCCTATGCAAAGGAAAATATTGCATCCATCGACTCTTCACATGAAAGTTTTAATCACTGGGTAAAGCGTTCACGAACGGATTTAATAGCCCTTACAACAGATACCCCTCATGGCAAATACCCATACGCCGGAGTCCCCTGGTTTAATACCGCTTTCGGGAGGGATGGCATTATTACGGCTTATGAAACTTTGTGGGCGGCTCCCGATATTGCAAGAGGCGTTTTAAGCTTTTTAGTAGACCGGCAATCGAAGCATACCGACGATTTTCATGATGCTGAACCGGGGAAAATTATGCATGAAGCACGTTCAGGTGAAATGGCCGATTTAAAAGAAGTGCCTTATAAACTCTATTATGGAACCGTTGACGCTACTCCGCTTTTTATTATTTTAGCAGGTGCTTATTACAAACGAACCGCCGACATGAAATTCATTAAAGCTATTTGGCCGAACATTGAGGCTGCTTTAAAATGGATTGATGATTATGGTGATCTGGATAATGATGGTTTTGTGGAATACCATCACAAATCGAAATCCGGCCTGTTCAACCAGGGGTGGAAGGACGCTGATAATGCCATTCATCATGCTGATGGTAAATTGGCTGATTCACCCATTGCACTTTGCGAAGTTCAGGGTTATGTGTACGATGCCAAAATCAAGGCTGCCGGGTTGGCGCAGGCTATGGGTTTAAGCGATGTTGTCGTAAAGTTGGAAAGCCAGGCACACATATTAAAAAAAAGATTCAACACAACTTTCTGGGATGATGAGTTGGGTACCTTTATTCTCGCACTTGATAAAGATAAAAATCCCTGCCGCGTAAAAACATCTAATGCCGGACAATGCCTTTTTTCGGGTATAGTTGATGAAAAGTATGCTCCTGTTTTAGCGGAGACATTATTAAGTGATGAAATGGCTTCAGGATGGGGGATACGGACCTTGGCCACCGATGCCCGTCGGTACAACCCTATGTCTTATCATAACGGGACCGTTTGGCCTCATGATAATGCCCTTATAGCATTTGGTCTTGCCAGATATGGCTTTCGGGATAAAGTTGTAGATATCATGTCACGGATGTTCGAAGCAACGTTTTTTCTCGAACTTCAGCGCCTTCCGGAATTGTATTGTGGTTTTGATATACGCAGAGGACAGGGCCCGACACCTTATCCCGTTGCCTGTTCTCCGCAAGCCTGGTCGGTCGCTGTGGTGTATATGATGGTTCAATCTTGCTTGAACATGGAGATTGACGCTCTTGAGAGAAAGGTTTATTTGGTTCGGCCCCTATTACCACCTTTTACGGATACACTTGAAATAAAAAATATACGGATCGGTAATTCACGATTAGCCCTGAATCTTTATCGTTATAAAACCGATGTGGGAATTGATGTAATTGAAAAAGACAAAAATTGGGAAGTAATTGTTATTAAGTAAATTCCGTAGTTTTATCTGGCTATGGAACTTTCTATGCCCCTTTTAGATTGCGTTGTTGTGAACTTGATGCTCAAGTCAAATTGTTCATGGTGCAGATTTATATTAAATTGAATGATATTAATCCAAAATAAAAGAGTTAGTTCATTTTAATGAAAGTTACAGAGCATTATAAAAAAGCTACGGAACCATTGATCTCTTTTGAAATTATTCCACCGAAAAGGGGTGGGGCGATTGCAAAAGTATTTGAAACATTAGACGAACTCAGTCGCTTTAAACCACCATTTATTGATGTAACCTCTCATGCTGCAGAGGAATATTACGAAGAGCTCCCAAACCAAGCGGTGAAGCGTCATGTTAAGCGTAAACGACCAGGCACGATAGGGCTATGCGCCGCAATAAAGCACCGATACAAAGTTGACCCTGTACCGCATCTGATTTGCAAAGGTTTTACAAAAGAAGAGACTGAAGATGCTCTCATAGAATTGAATTATCTGGGCATTGATAATGTACTGGCCATTCGTGGTGATGATAACGGGGCTCCCAAGCCTCATAATAAAACCAAACAAATTAATGAGTATGCCAAAGATCTGGTAGGTCAAATCTGCCAGATGAATGAAGGGCATTATCTGGAAAGGCTGATAGATGCGGAGCCTACGGATTTTTGCGTTGGTGTAGGAGGCTATCCGGAGAAGCACTTTGAAGCACCTAACCTAAGCTGGGATATAAAACTGCTTAAAGATAAAGTAGATGCCGGCGCCGATTACATAGTAACCCAGATGTTTTACGACAACAAAGCATTTTTTGAATTTGTAGATAAATGCCGGGCTGCCGGTATTACAGTCCCTATTATTCCGGGGTTGAAAATTTTAACATTAGAGAAGCATTTAACATCCTTACCTAAGGTATTTTTTCTTAATATACCTGATGAACTTTCTGAATCAATAGCAAAAGATCCGAAGCATACGCGAGAAATTGGAATAGAATGGTCTATTAAACAGTGTATGGAACTTCTTGAAGCAGGCGTTCCTGGTTTACATTTTTATGTAATGGGCACTCCTCAGCCTGCTATACAGGTTATCGAGAGTCTTCCTTTGGGTCAAAGTCTCAAGGTTTCGTGAGTTGAATCAACCGGGATTATATACAAGCAGCAATTTTAGCCGCCACGGGGGCATAGTGTTATTGTTTTTTTGCTTGTTTTTGGGTGCATGTACATCTATTAGTCCTACAAAAAAACTGGCCAACAGTTATCACGAATGGAAGGGTACACCATACCTTTTTGGTGGATCAAGTAAAAGCGGCGTTGATTGTTCGGCTTTCGTCCAAATTGTGATGGATGATCAGTTCGGGATCGAACTCCCCCGTGTTACAGGGGACCAAATAAATTTCGGCCGAAGGATTCGCCGGGGCCGGGCTTCCACCGGTGACCTTGTCTTTTTCAAGACAGGGCGTCGAACCTTGCATGTTGGAATAATGATAGACCAGGAACGGTTTATGCATGCATCCACTTCTAAGGGAGTTATGATCTCATCGTTGAATGAGCGTTACTGGAGCGAACGGTATATACGGGCCCGAAGGATGAGATAGGCTATCTGTATAACTCAATCACACAGCAAACTAATCTTCCAGAAACAGCTCTTTCAACTCCGGCGTAGGAATTCTGCATTCTTTTTGCTTACCAAACCATTTATACCGGTTTTTAGCAATCGTGTCATAAACGATATCTCTGATAAAAGACGGGACTGCAATAAAGCCATAAAGCAATGGCCAGGGGAAGTTCATTGACCGGGCAACTCTTAAAGCGGCATGGGATCTTCGATAAACTTTATTGTTTTCGATGAGAACTATGCTGGTGAGTTTCTCAGTCGGCAAATTATACTCCTTCATCAATTGCTTTCCTTTTTCGGATTGCAGGGCCGTGTAACGAAAATGGCGTTTGTGATCGCGATCAATAACAAAATTGATGCTTGAGTTGCATAGGTTGCAAACACCATCAAATAGAATTATAGCTGGTTGTGTACTCATATCCTAAGATACAAAAAAACAGACGCTGTGGTTTAGAAAAAAAGGTATAAGGGAGTATCTCTTATTGCATATAACAGGGTTCATTCGCCAACAACCGTACCCACTCTTCTGGCTTGGTACATCACATTACCAGATGTAAGTCCGTAAAGTGGTGTTACCGGAGCGCCGGTAGACCGTAGGGCCCTGGCAGTCCAGGTATTGCTGGTTTTCGGCAGATAATAATAAGTTTCTGCTTTATAAAAAGAATTGTGCGTACCATACAAACCATCTCCGTCGGGAATAGCATAGCCTTCGTCATCAACTTGAAAGTACCCGGCAATGAATTTAGCTAACTCCCTCATTCCTTCTTCTGAAATCCGGACCTCAACGACCTGGCTGGCTGAGAAATATTGGGGTACAGGAGAAGCAAAGCCTGCAATATGTAATACACTTGGAGTTGGCCAGAAGGATGCTCTTAGGATCAAGCCAAGAGTTACCTGACGGGCCTGATAATACCCGGCGTCTCCCCAGCCAAATTCTATAAAATCTACGGGAGGCAGTGCATCATCATTAATCCAGACATCAGTGGGGATTTCATTGGTTGGTACAGCAATTCCAGCGTGCCATCCGTGACTGACGATATATATTGATATGTTTCGTTGGTCTGAGTCGCGTGGGTATAGTTCTTTAACAGGGCCAAGACAGCCTTGAGTAAAGGGAAAGAGAAATAATATGACAACAATACTACATTTATTCGCAGCTGCTTTCTTCATAATCAAGCGAACCAAACTGCTAAGGTTAACTCTTCCCGTAAAAAGAAAAAGGCTGCTTCAAAGCAGCCTTTTTTATTATTCTTTTTCTACTACTTCAATTTCAAATGTAAGGTCCTCACCGGCCAATGGGTGATTGGCATCCAGAGTTACGTGAGTATCTGAAATATCAGCAATAACAACCGGGATAGCTTTACCATCCTCCTGTTGGATTTGAAGCTGCTGACCTAGTTCGGGCGTCAAGTCTTCCGGAAGCTTTTCCTTTTCAACGCTGACATTCATGTCATCTCTTCGTTCACCGTAAGCTTCGTTTGATGGGATGGTAACGGTGTTTTTATCACCGACGTTCATACCTACTACAGCTTGTTCAAATCCTGGAATGAGTTTTCCCTCACCAATTTTAAACTCCATAGGTTCTTTATTGGCCGAACTGTCAAATTCTGAACCGTCTGCAAGTTTACCTGTATAGTGAACTTTGACTTTATCGCCATCTTTTATCTGTGACAAGATAGATTCTCCTTTAGTTTTATCTGTAAATGGTTTTTTCTCATCGGATTTCTTCCGACCTATCCTTAAACTTTGGGATCATATTTTCTAACGGGGATTGTACCTTATTCTTATAATATATTATAACTTGATACAGGTAACGGGGTATAATTTTCAAAAAACCCTATCGATATCAATGAAAAATTGTAAGTAGAGGATATGTAATCAAGGCAGGATCGTCCATGCCCTTAACCCTTCACGAGTCTTGGCGATGAGCTCCGTCCCGCCGTCACCATAAATATCGGCAACGATTGGGTAAGTCATGGCAGATGTAGGCAGGTCCTTATAAGGCTCTCCGGTCAATGAATTCCAGGCATATAACCTGCCAAACCCTGCAAGTGCAATGATCTCCGGTGAACCCGAGCTATTTATATCGTGTATAATAATGTTATGGTTTTCATCGCTTGGCTGGCCCATACTTTGCGTCATTCGTAATTGCCCCTTTGTATTATAGACAAAAATCGAACCATTGGCGCTTTGAGTGATAATCATTTCTTCCTGAAAACTATCCGTCTCTTCTTTATTTATCCGCAAAGTCTCAATCAAAGGGGTATTCACCAGGGATGAATTCGCAACATAAATACTTTCTACGTTGTCGGTATTTTCATCTTCCTCAAGTGACGCTGTTTCAACTCGTGCCTCACGACTCAAACTATCTGTAAAGATCTTTGTTCTCCCTATGGAATAAAGATGGCCATCGGCCGCAGCTGCTATCACATTATCCTTATAAAAGAAAGGCTCCCCCCTAAAGGATGATTCAATAAAAACGGGGTAACCTGATTGGAGACGCCCGTTCGTATTCCATGAAAACAATCCATTTTCTGCATAGGCCCATATTGCCCAATTATCTTCTATTTGTTTGAAAACAGGTTGTGATTCAATCCTTGAATTGGTTGTTTGAGGCCATCCTGAAATATTCTCTCCACGACCATCTAATACGTTGATTTTTCGATCTGCTGTTGCAACGATCAGTTCGGCCCGTCCGTCACGGGAAATATCAGCCACCTGAAGAGGAGCTGTAATTTGTTCGTCCATCTCAACCGGGAAACTGGGCAGTGCCCCACCTCTGTTGTTCCAGGCATAGATTTTGTTTCCCGCAGCAATCAGAATGGCTTTTTGATCATTTCCATACCAGTCGTAGATCAAAGGCTGGCCTATAGGTATATCCGTACCCGTATCTGTTTCAAAAAGGGTAGTTCCATCAGTAGCGAGAGCGTAAATTCGGCTATTATCCGTTGCGAAAAGGATTTCATTACTATTACTGCCACCCAGATTGGCTAAAACAGGGGCTCCGGTGAGGTCGGTATTATCCAGCGGGAAAACCCAGCGTTCTCTGTAAGGCTGTTCACTTTCTTCAGTGCGAAACGTCTTCAGATTGAAGTCCAGATTATTTCCAGAGTTGTCAAGATTCAGGCTAAGCGCTGAAACATCAAACTGAGAAGAAATTATGGATGTGTAATTGTTGGGACTGAGCACCGGGTTCAGGTATTCAAGGTACTCACTGCTTTTAGCATAAAAAAAGGCACTCATCTTTTCGGGAAATTCATTCCGGACCATTGTGTAATTGTCATCATAATACATCACCCTTCTACGGCTTCGGTCGGATTCGATACGGCTGGTCAGGCCCGGACGCTGTGAAAAAACAGCTCCATTGTGAGATATGGAGAGGCTGAAATAATCATAATCATTCAGCGAACTTCCCAATAAATCAGCAAAAACCCGGCTTTCGACACTGTAAGTATTGTTGATGCGTTCAGCGAAGCCGTCACGTGCGAGGCGTTGCATTATTTGGTTTAATTCGGCTTGATCGGAAAGACGCCGAATGTAAAGATTTTCACCCACTGATAAATAACCCGATGCCCCATAGGCCACATAAGCGAAAGAGGGGTGAAGCGTTTCGGCGATGTCGCGATATAAATCAGTATCGGTCAATAAGAGCGAATCCAACGATGTTTCGGTGGCGATATTTTTGGGCGGATAAGGTTCCGGAGAATGATTAAATATACCAAAGGCTGCTGCATCAACAGGGATGTAACGGTCAAGAACAACTCCTTGATTGGAATAAGAAATTGAATTTATCAGACTTGTTTTGTTGTCAGCCAATGGCAGTGACCCTGATATAGATAAGTTATCCGGACCTCCCCTGTCAGAATTTATGAAAAAGACACCTGCTTTGGTTCCTTTGAAAACATCCTTGATCATAGGACGATAGCGGGGAGCACCGGATTGGGCCAGCCAGCGGTCAAAATAAGGAGCATTCATGACCAGGCTGCTTGACTGGATTTTTGATGCATCAATATCTATGCCGGGTGAATCATTATTAAGATAAGTTCGCAGTGCTTCTTCGATGGCATAGCTACTTTCGGAAATCAAAACCCATTGGTGTAATTGAGTAGCATACAGGTTTTCTTCGTCAATATGAAGAATATGTATTTTCACCCCGTTGAAATTATACTCATTTTCGGCATATTTCTTATTAAAATGTGGAGCTATAGTGCTCAGAAGGTTTTTATCCGTTTCGGCTATCCAAAGTGGCTTCCAGTCCTGGGCCTCGGTAGGGAAGATGGCCATGCCCTTGAGCAATATGGAAATTTCAGGCACGTTTTCGACTTGGGAGATCGTCGATATGCTTGATGTACTGATATCTTCAAAAAATGGCAAGTATTCCGATCGCATTACAGTCGAGATATTTGCATTTTGCTCGGGTATGACGATAGCAGGAACATATTCAGGGATGGCTTTAAGCCAATCTTTTTCCGGAATTTGGTTGCAGCTGATAGCTAGCAGCATGATAAAAAAAACCGGGGCGACTTTCGAAATGCAGAAATTGGATGAGGCAATAAGCATGATCTGTATGAAGGAGAAGGTTCTTAATTAAACTTAATTTAGGGCTTTTTTCTTTCGCTTTCATGTAAAAAGGTAAAAACACGCAAAGGGAATAACGAAGTTTTATTGGAATGTTTTATAAATATTTGAAACGCATCCTGTAGTCATAAATCAGAAATATTAATTTCAATCAACTTTGAATTTTCTTAATCCTTTCTTTCTATTCGGTTTGCTGGCCATTGCCATCCCGATAGTTTTGCATTTCATAAATTTCAGGAAGCCCCGTCAGGTTGCTTTTTCAACCATAGCTTTTTTTTCGGAACTGCAGAAAACTACTCTGAAGCGGCTCAATATTAAACGACTTTTGCTTCTGGCAGTTCGTTCCCTGGCTTTGATCTTTCTGGCGCTGGCTCTGGCAAGACCCTTTTTACCCGCCCAACTTACGGATTTAAGCTCAGGTCGCAGTCCTATACTTTATGGTATGCTGATTGATAATAGCCCTGGCATGAACCAAATTGACGAGAATGGCCCTTACATCGATCAGGCAAAAGAGTTTGCTGAAGATGTAATATCTCAGGCAAAAAGTAATGATCAGTTCTTGATTATGACTACGCACGGGGACCCTGGACATATCAGGGCGGTTAATCAACAGGAGGCTGAACGCCTGCTGAAAGATGTTGAGGTGGAGAATAAAGGAGCATATACATCCGAACAAATAAAGTTCATCGCCCAGCAGCTTTCTCAGGATAATGTAGCCTCAGGAATGATGTATTGGATTTCCCATGGGCAAAAAACGCATATCAGTTCCCTTGATCAGTTAATGCTTGATGAAGATGGCATACAAAAAGAATTTGCTCCGGTTCAATTTGTAAAGATTGGAAAACAATCAGATGCAAATACAGCTGTAACCGCTATCCGCTCGACCAACAGTATCATCAGCAGTGGAAATCCGTTTTCAGTGGAAATCGAGGTTCAGAATTATGGAAGGGAACCCGTATACAATCAGTTCCTTAGTCTTGATATTGAAGGTAACTCAATGGGGGAATATCAAGTTGACCTTGATGCAGGGCAATCAGAAAGCTATGTATTCGAAGTTGTGCCTCAAAGCCCCGGTGATCTTAAAGGCCTCGCCAGACTGGAAGGAGGTACCTACACTTTCGATGACAAAAGATATTTTTCGATCAGCATTCCGGAAACAAGGCAAATATTATTGGTCAGGGATGACAGGCAGAATTCCGAATACAGGTCTTATCTAAAGCCTGTGCTGGAAGCCGCCGGTCAAACTAACTCGCGGATTCGGTTCAATGAACTACCGGTAGATCAGCTTAAAGGAGAGAGTATTGAAGATTATGATGCTGTAATGCTCGATGGCCTTGTTGATATTCCTGATTTTATTCACAGCGATTTGCAACGTTTTGTGCAGGAGGGGAAAGGATTGATCATATTCCCTTCTGAAGGGTCCGATCTAAATTCCTACAACACGTTTCTTGACCTGTTTAATGCCGGCCAATTCACCGGTCTGCGTGGTGACTACGGACGTTTCGAACAGATTGGAGGATTTCATTCTCTTATTCAAGGACACCCTATACTTGATGAGATCTTTGAAAAACAGGAAGACGAAGAGATCAGTATCACTATGCCGGATCTCTATTATTACTGGATTTACAACCCCGGAGGCCAATCTCACGGCAATACGATTTTTAATTCTAATCTAAATGAACCTTTGCTAACAGAGCATCGCTATGGAGATGGGTTGCTGATGGTTTCATCCCTGGGTGCCGATCCTGGATGGTCCAACTTTCCTGCAAATTCGCTTTTTGCACCTGTTTACTTTCGAATGGCCCTGTATGCTGTTTCTTTTGAGGATACCAGGATGCAAGAACATATATTAGGCCGACCTTTTGATCGAGGTTATGCTTTTTCTAATCTCGATATTGAAATAGAAATTAATGATATTAATGTTCGCCCTGAAGCAGCCATAACGGCTGAAGGAGTTCAAATACATTATAATGCAAAAGATTGGGAGCCTGGATGGGCTAAAATTAGTGATGGACAAGAGCAAAGAAGTCTCGCAATAAATCAAGATGTATCGGAATCTGATTTTGAAGCGTTTACTATACAGGAACTGGAAGATAAGATAAGCAAGCATTTACACCTGCTTGACGTTATGGATACATATAATATGTCGGTTGACGATATGAATTTTAGAATAGGATCAGCTGGGTTCGGAAGAGAGATTTGGAATTGGTTTGTATGGTTAGCACTTGTTTTATTAGTTATAGAGTGCTTAATTACCAGTAAGTATAAAGCGGAGAGATAACATAATATGGATTTTAGTTTTATACATATCGGAATGATGCACAGTATTTTGCTTGGTTTTTTTACCATTGCAACAACAATACTTGCATTAGTAACTTTATCAAACTCTCTTAGGTTACGCAATGTGCTGCAAACCTGGAAAGGTGGAAAACTTGGTGGCTTTCCATTATTTTCGAGTCTGTTCCTTGGGTTTTTGTTTTTTATGACAATTGTAATCTGGAATGCTGAGCTAACCCAATACAACACGGCGATGTTCAGCTATATCTGGATCGGACTTAACTGGTTTGTAGCCAGTCACTTGATGATGAAAAGGTTCATAACCGATCATGGTATTGTTAAAAATATTAATGACCCCTCACAAACGATTTCGTGGCATGAAATCGTAGATTATGCAGAACGAAAAGAAGGTGGAAATTATCGATTTACATTTATCTATAACAGTTCGGAAATTAGAAGCCGAAGAAAAGAAGCCATAAAGCTTGAATTGATCGTTCCTGAGGAAGAGAATGATGAATTTAGAAAAATTCTGGGAAAGAAGTTAGGCCGGCGCTTTAACCCACCTTCTGTAATCCCGGATAATATAGAAGCGATTATTAAAAAGCATAGCAATTAAACCTCAAAAAAACAGCCAATTATATTTGAATACTACCCATAAAGAAAAAGAGCGTGTATTATTAGTTGGGCTTTTTGGTCAGAATATAGATCGAATTGAAGCCGAAGAGTATATATATGAATTGGAAATGCTGGCAGAAACCGCCGGTGGAATCACTGTTCATAAATTACTTCAAAGTAAAGCTCAGCCTGACCCCGGTACTTATTTGGGAAAAGGGAAACTCGAAGAACTTAAAGAACTCGTTAAATCCGAAAACATTGACGCCGTAATTTTCGATGATGATCTCAGCGCAACACAAGCCCGTAATATCGAGAGAAGTCTTGAAACCAAAATACTAGACCGAAGCGGGCTTATATTGGATATATTTGCATCTCGTGCTAAAACGGCAGCGTCTAAGACCCAGGTCGAACTTGCTCAGCTGCAATATTTACTGCCCAGGCTTACCCGCTACTGGACACACCTTTCCCGGCAAAAAGGTGGCATTGGCACAAAGGGACCCGGCGAAACTCAGATTGAAACAGATCGCCGGCTCATAGCCCAACGCATTTCCACTCTTAAAGAGAAACTTGGAAAACTGGAATCCCAGAGGAATGTGCAACGAAAAAGTCGTTCCGATACGTTGAGAGTGGCTTTGGTCGGCTACACCAACGCAGGGAAATCATCATTGATGAATACGATAACGAACACAGATGTCTTTGCAGAAAACAGGCTTTTCGCTACGTTGGATCCAACGGTACGTCGTTTTGCCGTTAATAAGGAAGATGTCCTGTTATCCGATACGGTAGGTTTTATCCGGAAACTGCCTCATAACCTTATTGAAAGTTTCAAATCGACACTTGATGAAATTCGGGAAGCCGATGTTTTATTACATGTTGCCGATGCTTCATCTCCGGTTTTACATGATTATATCGATACGGTCAACAAAACACTTGTTGAAATTGACGCCGAATCGAAGCCGGTCATTTTGGTTCTGAATAAGATCGACAAGATCAGCGACAGTAACAATTTGGCTGTTCTTAAAGCAGAATATCCTGACGCGGTCCTGGTATCTGCTACACGAGGAATTGGCCTGGAAAGTATTAACGAGCGCTTGGTTTCGATGTTAGAAAAAAATTATACCTATCAAGAAATCAAGGTGCCCGTAAGTAACTCAAAGGTAGTTTCTTTCCTGCATGACGTGGCGGAAATTCATAGAAAAGAATATGATGAATATGAAGTTTCCCTGGCATTCAAAATTAATAAAAAACATTTAGGCAAGCTCGAACGTCTTTTAATGAGGGCCGATAATCACCAAATTGTTTAAATATTTGATGATTATTGATAGATTTGTTATTTATAAACTATGCTTGTACTGGAAATTATAAATATTGACATTCTGCCCCTTCGGGTGGCTGATTCTGCTCAAACGGCCCTTTCTTCTATGAAAGAGTACAAGGTAGATGAGTTGCCGATTGTGGACCATACCACAAGGAAGTTAATTGGTATGGTTTCGAAGGAAAGCCTTATGGATAATGAATCTGGAAAGGTTAGCCTTTTTGCTGTACGCCGGAGAAAGCCAATAACCACTTCACCCGACGAACATGTGTTCGATGTGGCCAAAACAATGATGTTGAACAATTTAAAATTGCTCCCGGTAGTCGATGAAAAAGAGAATTTTTTAGGTGTAGTTTTAAGGAGTGAACTCTACAAGGCGTTATCGGAAATGCTGAATGTATCTGAACATGGATCCGTTATCACTATTGAGCAGCAGGAGCATGATTTCTCCCTGTCCGAGGTAGTACGTATTATTGAATCTGAAAACGCAAAAATTTTAGGTATCGCCGTACAGCCTCCCAATAAAATCAGTGATCATTTCCGCCTGTCGATAAAATTAAACCTTACCGATCTGTCACGTGTTAAAGCTGCCCTAAGTCGTTATAATTTTATCATAATACAAGACTCCGGTAACACACAAACTGATTCTGGTGAATATGAAGATCGTGCTGATGAATTTATTCGTTTTTTGGATCTTTGAGAGTTAAAGCTTTATGTCCAAAAGGTTACTCGACGCATCAGAACCCTAAAATAAATGTGGATATGGGGGGGAAATAAGCCTCATACTTAGTATATTGTCAACACTCTCCATTCTTCAAATTAACTAGTTGTGGTTTTGAAACATCGGTATCATTGCACATTTGCGGCCTTTCTTTTTGTGGTATTTGGGCTAACCTCGAACATCACGGCTCAGGACATTCCTGAAGCTGTTAATGAAAATTATCACGAAGCTTTACGGTTATATGAAGAGGGACTCTATGATAATTCCATTGAGTATTTTAATCGTTTTATAGAGAAATACCCGGAAAGTTCGCTGAATGAGAATGCCCGTTACCATCTTGCGCTGGCCAATGCAAGGTTAGATTCTGTAAATACAGACATTTACTATGAAGAGTTCATTCGCCATTACCCGACTGATTTTCGTTCAGTTCAGTTGCTCACGTTGTGGGGCAACGATAAATTTGAGGATCGTGAATTTAACGATGCCTTAAAAAATTATGAACGTGCTTTCAATATTAACAAACATCCCGGTACTGAAGCACATCTTTTTTATCGAATGGCGGAAACTTCGGTAGAGTTAGGTGATATTCAAGCAGCATCGCAATTTTATCTCGATCTTGCTAATGAGCATCCTCAAGCTGATCTCGCTCCTAATGCACTATATGCACGCGGAAACTTATATTTGAAAGAAGAAGAATACCAGGCAGCTACTGATGCTTTTGAATTATTAAGTGAAGGTTACCCAAATCATGAGATGACCAGGCGGGTGGGAACTGCTTTGGGAGAATCCTACTTTCGGCAGGGCCGCTATGAAGAAGCCATTTCATCCCTGGAAGAGGCACTTCAATACCTTGAAGGTGAAACAGAGTCAAAAGCCATCCTTTTGATTGCTGAAAGTTACAACTCTCTTAACGAGCTTCAGCGGGCTATCACTTTTTATCGTCGCTTCATTAATATGAACAATGGTAAAGATCAGGCAAGACTTGCACACTATGGGTTGGGGTGGGTTTATCATAAACAAGAAGTTTATCATTGGGCCGCAGAATCTTTTGGAAATGCTGTTGACGGAAATGATGAAACTTCCAGAAAAGCTCTTTATTATAAAGCTGTCAATGAGAAATTGAGTAGCCGTTACGATCTTGCCGTAAAAAGCTTCCAAAAATTTGGTGATCTTTACCAGAGTGGAATTTGGGTTGAAAAAGCCTATTACGAATGGGCGGTTACTACTTTTGAAATGAGCAATTATGTGAAATCGTTGGAAGTCCTGCTAAGTTTGGTTCGCAGTGATATGGAGCTTGAAAATGAAGGCGAAATTTATGCGCTGCTGGGTGAGGCTTATTTTGCTAATAATGAATTTACGAATGCCATACAGGCTTTTGAAGAAGCAGAAAAAATAGTGGATGTAGATCAGAATATTCATCGTCAGGCCAAATTTCAGCGTGCCTGGGTCCAATACCGAAATCAGGCTTATAGTTCGGCCCAACCCACATTCGAATCATTATATAATGAAAGTTCAAGTTGGGAGCTTGCCGGTGAGGCTCTTTTCTGGAGTGCAGATTCATACTACAATATGGAGGATTGGACAGAAGCCAGTAATCAGTTTGAACGTTTTTTACAAGAATATCCTGATCATGAACTCGCCGGTGCCGCACGGTATTCTTTAGGGTGGAGTTACTTTAAACTGGAGCAATACGATAAGGCTGTCGGCCCGCTTGCTGACTTTCTTAACAAATATGAACCGCCACCAATCGCTCTTTTTCCGTATGATATAGATACAAAGCTTCGAATTGCGGATGCCTATTTTGCATTGAGCGAATATGAGGAAGCGATCTCATATTATGAGGAAACGGTTGGAGCTGATTCAGGAGGGGATTATGCATTGTTCCAAATCGGGAATAGCTACCACAGAGATGACCAATCGTTTGAAGCTGTGAGTACATTTCGCCGCCTCATTCGCATATTTCCCTTTAGCGAGTTGCGCGAGCAAGCCCAGTACAATATAGGGTACATTTATTTCCTGACGGGCAATTACTCCCAGGCTATTGATGAATTCAAATCACTGATCAGCCAATTTTCAAATTCTTCCTGGGCAGCACGATCCCAATATAATATTGGCGATGCATATTATAACGCTGCTGAATATGACGATGCTATTGCAGCCTACAAGAAAGTTCTTAATGATTATCCACAGAGTGATTACATTGTTGAATCGATAAATGGTATTGAGTTTTCTCAGTCGGCCGCCGGCGAAGATGATACCAGCTCTGAAGTGATAGAGGAGTTTTTGGGGAATCACCCTCAAACCGGAACGGCGGATCGTTTGCGTTTTCAGCTTGCGGAAAATAAATTGCAATCAGGAAATTATGAAGATGCGATTTCATCATTTCGCAATTATCTAAGAGTCACAAATTCTGAACGGCTTATTGCCGATTCTCATTTTAACATCGGTGAAGCATACGAACGGTTGGGTGATCAAAGCTCGGCTATACGTGAGTATCAACTTATCGTAAGTGCCCATCCCGATTCCGATCTCTCCGGAGAAGCTTTACTGAATTTGGGCCGGCTGTATTATGAAAGGGATGAATTTAGGCTATCGTCCAGCGCATATGATGCCTTGGCTGATCATTCTCCTGCATTGCGGCTGGAAGCACTCGCCGGTGCAGGGAATGCATATATTGGCCTTGGCGAAGCCGATACGGCACAAGAGAGATTTACGGATGCTTTAGAACAAGATCCAGATCACGAAGATTCGCAATTAGGATTAGGAAAAGTTGCTATAGCCAAGAGTAACTTTGATCAGGCCGAACGTTTTTTTCGTGAAATTGCAAATGTCAGTTCCGGAAGTGACGGAGCCGAAGCGCAATATCATTTGGGTCTGGTGCACCAACACAGGTCCGACTATAATGAGGCATTGAAGGCATATTCTAATGTGAGGATCCTGTTCGAAGGCTACGATGACTGGGTTTCCAAATCATTGCTAAGATCTGCTGAATGCCACAAGTCCTTAGGTGCTGATAATGAATCTCAGAATACGCTGGAAGAGATTATCGAACGTTACCCAAACAGCCAGGCTGCGGCCGAGGCTGAGTCATTGTTAAACTAATTGCGGATGATCTTGATAAACCAATTTTCGCTTTGATTAAAAACATTACCCCTGCTTCATCTTTAAAAGGAACCATACAGGTCCCTTCGGATAAATCTATCGCCCATCGTTCAGCTCTTTTTGCCGCACTTGCCGATGGGACCTCAAGAATAAAAAACTATTCACGGGCTGCCGATCCTCAGACTACATTAAGTTGCATCAGGCAGCTTGGCGTGAATGTTGAACTTGATGGCGAGGATGTGCTTATTCATGGTAAGGGCCGCTTTGCTCTAAGATCGCCGGATGCAGATGTTGATTGCGGTAACTCAGGGACTACAATGCGCCTTCTTAGCGGCATCATTGCCGGCGCAGGCATCGAAGCCACCTTAATTGGTGATGAATCTTTGTTGAAAAGAACAATGAAGCGAATTATCGATCCGCTGCGGATGATGGGAGCGGAAATAGTGGCTGATAATGATGTTGCACCAATACATTTTTTTAAGAACGATGGATTAAAAGCTATTAAGTTCGAACTTCCTATAGCCAGTGCCCAGCTTAAATCTTGCGTATTGCTTGCCGGACTTTTTGGCAAGGAATATACCACGGTAATTGAACGCACGGAAAGCAGAAACCACACTGAAGAGCTTCTTAATCTAAAAATGGAGAAATTTGACGGTGCGAAGATTATATACAGCAATTCTACTACCCAGATTCCGATACAAACTTACACTATACCAGGAGATTTCTCTGCTGCTGCCTTTTGGATGGTAGCGGCCAGTATTCATCCAAATACCCGGATTACCCTGCCTGCAGTAGGAATAAACACCAGCAGGACAGCTGTTTTGCATATTTTGAAGCGTATGGGTGCGGATATTAAACTTCAAAACCAACGGGTTCAGGGTAGCGAACCTATCGCTGATATTGAAATTAAATCAGCTCCATTAAAAGGCATCACGCTTTCCCCGGAAGAAATACCCAATTGTATCGATGAACTTCCGATTTTAACTGTAGCAATGCTATATGCTGAAGGAGAATCCCATTTTAATGGAGCTTCTGAGCTAAGGCACAAAGAATGCGACCGCCTTCACGCTATGGCTGAGATGCTCAAAAAAGTAAATGCCGATTTTAATGAACAAGAAGACGGGTTAACTATTAATGGTAACCCTAATTTCACGCCTCAAGGATCTTATTTTAAAACCTGGCATGATCATAGGATTGCTATGTCAGCTGCGGTCCTTGCTACAAAGTGCTCTACGCCATCTCAAATTGAAGATGCTGAATGTACGGCAATCTCTTACCCGGGGTTCTTCGACGATTTGAAGAAAGTGCTGGCTTAGATATTCTTTACATCCGTATGCTGAATAAAAATACAGCATTCTACAAAACTTCCTGCAACTCTACTTTTGAAAAAACTTCTTCCATTTCTTCCAGGACCACAGCAGGTTCCTGGGCACTGACTTTAACCTGATCACCTGGTTTAAAGGTGTTTCGGTTGTCAGTGTGGACAAGGCATTCCCGGGTCTTAACCCTAACGCTATAGGTTATGTCGTGCCCTTTAAAGTCTCTGGAGAGTATTTCACCGGGTGTTCCTGAACAGTCATCATCAGCAAAATTCAACGCAAGATGTTCCGGTCTTATGGATACCAGGACTTTGCCTTTGGCTGGACGGTTAAGGGCCAATTGTCCGATATCAGAATAGGCTTTCGTTCCTTTAGCATCGGCCGGCAACAAATTCGTTGTACCAAGAAACTTTGCCACAAATTGAGTTCTTGGCTGATAATATACTTCTTCGGGCGTACCGATTTGCTCAATGCGCCCTTCATTCATCACGGCTATACGATCGGCAAAGGATAAGGCTTCTTCCTGATCGTGGGTGACCAGTAAGGCACTCATGTTCGCTTTCTTGAGGAGCTGTCGTACTTCGTCTCTGGTTGATTGCCTGAGCACAGCGTCCAGATTTGAAAACGGTTCGTCCAGTAAAATAAGTTCAGGCATGGGACCAATGGCACGGGCAAGAGCGACTCGCTGCTGCTGTCCGCCTGAAAGCTCATGAGGCTTGCGATGCATATATTCGCGCAAGCCCATCATACATACCAGTTCAATGGCGTGTTCCTCACGCTTGTGGTGAGGTATATTTCTCATGCCAAACAGCACATTTTTTAAAACACTTAAATGCGGAAATAAAGCATAATCCTGAAAGACAAATCCTATTCCACGCTCTTCTGGCGATGTATAGCTATCGGGTGAAGCAAGGGTTTTACCATTCAGGTGTACCTTCCCCTGCTCTAAATTTTCGAAACCCGATATAATGCGAAGAGTTGTTGTTTTTCCGCATCCACTTGGGCCAAGCAATGCAAAAATTTCATGCTTTTTCATGCTAAAACTAACATTATTTACAACTTTGCAGTTATCCGGCTTAAAGCATTTAGTAAGCCCTTCGACATTAAGTAGTTCATTCATGTTCTTTTCCATTCTGTAGCAAATAATAGTCCGACAAAAATTGATGAAAATATTAGTATAGCCAATGCATACGGAGCAGCCTGTGCAAACATGGCTTCGCCTGAATAACTCCATACATTTACAGCAAGTGTTTCAAAGCCTATAGGCGATAATAAAAATGTGATCGGCAATTCCTTCATAGCCGAAAGAAAAACAAAGGCAGCAGCAACAATGAGCCCGCCTCGCATGAGGGGGAAGGTAGACTTGAAGAAGGCTAAAAAACGATTATAGCCCAAAGATCTTGCTGCTTCTTCCAGTCGTGGTGATGCCTGATACAAAGCGCTCCGGATGGGCCCTACAGCTTCAGCTAAAAAATGCAGGGTATAGGCAAAGACCAAGAGGATGAGCGTTTGATATAAAACAGGTGAAGCACTCAGAGTGAAGAATATCAATGCCAGGGCCAGGGCTAAAGGTGGTGTGGCATAGCCAAGGTAGGAGACGCGTTCCAGGGTACGGGTGATCCTGGACGGACAGCGTACGCTGATGTAAGCTATGGGAATTGCAAACCCGGTAGTAAGGATTGCGGCCGGGGCGCTTGCAGTTAAGGATGCTTTTAAAGCATCATAAAATCCAGCGTCAAAGAAAGGGCCGGTGTATTGAAATATCCAATGGAAAATGGTTAATACGGGCAAGAAGGTGGATGCAAATATGATCAATCCGATAAAAAATACAGACGGATATTTCCAGGGGCCCAGGCTGACAGGGCGGGCAAGTCTTTCGCTGCCTGTACCGGTCCTGGAGAAAAACAATCCGCGCAGAAGGCGGTATTCCATAATAAGCACTGTAATAGTAATGCCCAGAAGCATAAGTGCCAGCCATGCAGCGTAAATACGATCATAAGAGGCAGCATACTGTAGATAAATGGCATAACTGAAGGTCTCAAAGCGCATCAGGGAAACCGCCCCGAAATCACCCAATACGTAAAGCCCAATAATGAGGCAACCAGCATACAGGGCTGGCCGCAATTGTGGTAAAATTACATAGAAAAAAACCTGTGCCGGACGGTAACCGAGCGATCGTGAGACCTCTTCCAAAGAGGGGTCCAGTCCTAAAAGCCCGGAACGAAGGTTTAAAAAAAGGTAGGGGAATGTGTATAAGCTGATGGCCAACAGAGAACCCCAATATCCACTTATGCGCGCGAGTTCTATACCGAAAACCTGGTCAAGGGTCCCGTTAATCCCCGTAAAACCGAGCAGGGCATAAGCCATAACATAACCCGGAATAGCTAAAGGCATCACACATAGCAGTGTGAGTGCCTTTTTCCAAGGTATAGTTGAGCGCGTGGTAATCCATGCCAGGGGCACTGAAATAAGCAGTGTAGTAACAAGAACCCCACCTGTCAGCAACAAAGTGTTATACAACAGCATCAGGTTGCGATCCCTGAAAATTAAGTTCAGGGAAACTTCAGGATCTGCTTCCAGAGCACGTACCAACAGGTATATGAAAGGGATAAGTACCCCGAGACAGACGATGATCACCGGTACGGTGAAATACCAGGGCGCCAGGTTACCATGTTTTAACCTGCTTATAATAATCCGGCCTCTCTAAGCATATCCAGAGTGCCATCCAAGTCCCCCAGTTCTTCAAGGTCCACATCAGGACTAAGGCCTGCAGGGTTTTCGTGACGGAGGCTGCCTCTTAGATCAGGAATAACAGGATATTCGTAAACTTCTTCCGTAAAATATTCCTGAGAAGGAGTGGAAAGTAAAAAATCAATGAATTGAATGGCAGTATCTTTGTTAGCTGCGGAATTTAATAAACCTATCCCGGAAACATTGACCAGGTTACCAACATCACCAGCCTCAAAAAATATCTGATCAACCGGGAAGTCGGGATCATTTTCCAGGAATCGATATAAATAATAATGGTTTACCAGGCCCATGTCAATTTCACCGGCGGCAATGGCCTGGACTATGGATGTGTTATTGGAATAATTTTCCACGCCGCTATTTTTGATTTCTTGTAACCACTCAAGTGTTTGGGCATCTCCATTTATCTTTCTCATTGCGGTCAAAAAAGATTGAAATGAACCATTGCCCGGAGCCCATCCGATACGATCTTCCCACTGGGGGGCATCCAGGTCAAATACACTTTTCGGAAGCTGGGCCTTATCTACCCGTGAAGTTGAATATGCAAGAACACGGGCCCTGCCACTGGTCGCGATCCATTTCCCGTCCTGTCCGCGATATTGGGGAGGGAGGGTTTCAAGCGTGCTTTGAGGGAGGTCCTCAAACAAGTTTTCTGCGTTTACAGCCCCCAACGCACCGGCATCCTGGGCCCAAAACAAATCTGCAGGACTTCTATCCCCTTCTTCAAGTAGGGCCATGGCTAATTGTGTCGTGCCACCATAACGAACGCGAACAGTAATGCCCGTTTCATCTTCAAATCTTTGTATAAGTGGTTCGACTAAGGCCTTGCTTCTTCCTGAATAAATGGTAAGACTTTGTGCGGGTAATACCAGAGGTAAGCAAACAAAAAAAGTAAAAGCAACAAATGTAATGATAGATTGACTTCGCATCATTTTATCTTGTAAATTTATTTTTAATAAGATTGAATCTAAATAAAGATAAGAGATTTCGATCAGAAAAAAAGGCCTAAAGGGGTTTTCTTTCCTGCTGAAGGCAATTACCTGAATAAAAGGGAAATAAATTACAAGTCAATTCTTTCGCAATGGCTTTTTAGAAACTCAGTAAGTTCTTCCTTTTCAATCTTATGCTGAGAAAGGGCTATTATGTGCAAATACAGGGTTTTTGGTTCACAGCTAAGTTTCCACCCGTTTATGTAAAGAAAAGTATACATTGAAAGAAGGGTAATGCGCTTGTTGCCATCAATGAAAGGCTTGTTTAGAGAAAGGTGATACCCATATGTTGCGGCCATTTCAAAAATATCTTTGCAGAGATACTCGCCTCCAAAACTCATTTGAGCCTGGCCCAGAGCTGAATCGAGAAGGTTTTCATCTATAACCCCTTCACTTCCACCATATTTAAGCAACTGGTCCTCATGGAAGAATAGGATTAGTTTTTTCGTCAAAAACTTCATTGCTTAGCCAATTCACGCAATACTTCTTTATACTCAACATTAGCCTTACGGTAGGCTCTATTCCAAATGGCAAAATCAGGATCTTGTAGGTTGAGGTACACACCCTTTTCCCGTTCTTCTATGACCAATGTATCCCCCTCGTAAAGGTGATACTCCTCAATAAGCTGTTTCGGAAGTATTATTCCAAAGCTATTTCCGATTTTTTGTAGTTTAGTGAGCATTGCATTTCTGGTTAAATCGATTTAACAATGCTATAACATAGCCTGTCCATCTGTATTATTCTGATTCAGACTTTCTAATATCCAGTACAAAAGTAAATACAGCTAACACGTTTTTTCTTTTAGCCACTCACAAATAAGATCAATAGCGATAATTACATTACCGCACTGGATATTAAGAAGGTCCAGGTCAGTTTTTCCATTTGATGAATTATAACTGAAGTTTTTCAACGCCAGATCGCCGTCAAAATCAACATAGGCGATTCGGGCGGTA
>JBBDMV010000146.1:0-12028 GCA_040878115.1 Balneolales bacterium | reverse complement strand
ATGGTCAATGTCACGAAATAGAGTTTAGCAGGATCTGTTTTTCTTCTGGCCATATTGCATATAGTTTTTATCTATATAGAGCACCTTAAACCTGAAGCCTTGCGGTTTTTCTTTATATTTTAGTAGCGGCGAGACGCCGCAGTATAGTGTGGAACAGGCAAGATGCCTGTTCCGGCGGTGATTAGTGGTTAATACTCTATTTAATCTATTACTTCTGGTGGTCCATCGGTACCCAGCAGCTATTTTAATATTGATTAGCAGTTAACATGGCCTCAGATTCATTTTTCATGCTTTTATTATTGAGAAGTTTTTATCATATTCTAATTAATTAGAAAGTATATAAATAAAAGCATTTTTTTACAGTCTTTTAACATTATAATAATCGAATTATGGATAAAACGGATAAAAAAACTTCTACAAACAGGATTTCCCGTCGAAACTTTATAGGCACCACAGCTGCAGCAGCAACCGGATTCACCATATTGCCAAGCTCTGTAGTAAGTGGACTAGGCCACAAGGCACCAAGTGATAAACTTAACATTGCCGGTATTGGCGTTGGCGGTCGTGGTAGTAGTGTGCTCAGGGCCATGGAGAGTGAGAATATTGTCAGCCTCTGTGATGTCGATTGGAGGTATGCAAAAGGAACCTTTGATCATTTCCCCAATGCAAAAAAATACTGGGACTGGCGGGAAATGTTTGACGAAATGGGTGACTCAATCGACGCCATCGTTGTCGCTACTGCAGATCATGCCCATGCCACTATAGCGGCAAATGCCATTACAAGGGGGATCCATACCTATGTAGAAAAGCCACTGACCCATACGGTATATGAATCGCGCCTTCTGACCAAACTGGCCGAAAAGCATCAGATTGCCACGCAGATGGGCAATCAGGGAGCTTCCGCGGAAGGCGTTCACAAGGTTGTGGAGTGGATCAATAACGGGGAGATTGGCGAGGTAACCAAAGTTGAATCCTTCACAGACCGGCCGATCTGGCCTCAAGGCCTAAACCGTCCGACTGAGGAACAGCAAGTTCCGGATACATTTAACTGGGACCTGTTTGTCGGGCCTGCGCAAATGCGGCCCTTCAATGAGATCTATACCCCGTGGAATTTCCGCGGATGGTGGGATTTCGGCACCGGCGCATTGGGTGATATGGCCTGCCATATTCTTCACCCCGCATTTAAGGCGTTGGACCTAGGCTATCCTACTAAAGTTCAGGGCAGCTCCACATTGCTACTCACCGACAGCGCGCCAACGGCACAAAAAGTTCGTTTGATTTACCCTGAGCGCACCGGTAAAGAAAGAGTTGAAATGCCTGAAGTTGAAGTTCACTGGTATGACGGTGGCATTCAACCCTTGAAACCTGAAGGATGGCCTGAAGGAAAAGATATGAATAATAGCGGCGGCGGAGTCATATTCCACGGCTCAAAGGATACGCTGATTTGCGGCTGTTACGGCCGTGATCCATGGCTGTTATCCGGTAGGGTGCCGAATGTGGCACAAACAGAACGAAGAGTAGCCGACGAAAACCATCAAATGGACTGGGTTCGCGCTTGCAAGGAAAGCCCGGAAAACAGGATTGAAACGACTTCACCATTCAACGAAGCCGGGCCATTCAATGAAATGGTTGTGATGGGAGTTCTGGCGGTTCGCCTGCAGGCCCTGAACAAAGAGCTCGAGTGGAACGGTGAAGAAATGCGCTTTACCAACATTTCTGATGATGAGGCCATCCGGACGGTAATCGAAGACGGCTTTAAGATTGAAGACGGTCATCCTTCCTTCACCCAGGAATTGACCGATCCTACTAATGCAAATGAATTTGCACAGGAACTTATCAAACATACATACAGAGACGGCTGGTCGCTGCCCGACATGCCTGTTTAATGTTTTTAACCTTTAAAATAAACAACATGAATAAATTTATAACGAGAACACCCGGCATACTTAAATGCACCTTGCTGATCCTGATAACTGGCGGGCTCTTCACGGCCTGTCAATCAGGGACAGAACGTGCCGAAGGAGGAGCGGAGACAATGGCTTTAAATACTTTAACCGAAACTGAACAAGAAGAAGGCTGGACGCTTCTTTTTGACGGTGAATCTACGAATGGCTGGCGAGGATACAACCAAGCAGAGTTTCCCGAAAGCGGATGGGAAATCGATGACGGGGCTATCCGATGCATCGGCTCCGGACAGGGCGAGGCCGGCGGACGGGGCGGAGATATTATCTACGACCAGGAGTTCCTGAACTTTACCCTGCAGTTGGAATGGAAAGTCTCTGAGGGGGGCAACTCCGGAATTTTTTACCTGGGCAAGGAGATCGAAGGAGAACCTATCTGGATATCAGCACCGGAGATGCAAATCCTTGATAATGAAAAGCATCCTGATGCCCAACTGGGTAAAGATGGTAACCGGCAAGCGGGTTCACTTTATGATCTGATTCCTGCTGATCCTCAAAATACCAAGCCTGTTGGCGAATGGAACCAGGTAGAGATCATCGTTTACCGGGGTACCGTAGTGCATAGCCAGAATGGCGAGGTCGTGCTTGAATACCACCTGGGGACATCTGACTGGGATGACATGATCGCCGAGAGCAAGTTTAGCGAGCTCGCCGAGTTCGGCAAATTTGAACCCGGCTACATTTCCCTGCAGGACCATGGCGATGATGTATGGTTTAGAAACATCAAGATCAAAGAAATGTAATTTACACATCCGCTGATCGCCTCCCCATGAAGCAAAAAAGAGGCGTTTCATGACTCATTTACTTTTCATATCCAAAAGGCAGACATTTTAATTTGTCTGCCTTTTTTATTCAGGCTGGTTGTTGAGCAGGATAACTCCCAAAAACCTTCATGAATACAGCTTTCTCTTCCAATTCCTTCAGTGCTAACTTTACAGCAGGATCGTTAACATTGGCCTCTATATCAATATAGAACATATACTGCCAGGGCTTATCTGGGCGGGGCCTTGACTCAAGTTTGGTCATATTAATTCCATGAGAGTCTAATATATTCAGGCAGCCGATCAGCGCTCCCTTTTCATGGGTTGCAGCAAGAACAAGGGATGTCTTGGATATTATTTGTGGATCACATTCAACCGGTTCACGGCTAACAATGACAAAACGGGTAAAGTTTTCTTTCTGGTTTGCAATCTGGCGGGTTACGATATGAAGACCGTAACGTTCAGCTGCGTATGTACCGGCAATAGCCGCCTGGGATAGGTCGGCATCGTCACGAACTTTGCGGGCGGCCATGGCCGTGTCGATATAAGATTCAACATGACAGCGAGGCAGTGACGATAAAAACTTGCCGCATTGTGCCAGGGCCTGGGGATGAGAAATGATACGACGAATATTTCCAATATCAACCGGTTCCAGGGCCATAAGGCAATGTTCAATTCGCAGGACCTCTTCGCCGGTAATAAACAGGTTCTTTTCACCCAAAAGATCATACGTATCGTTTATTGAACCGGCTGTTGTATTTTCAATAGGTAGAATAGCGTAATCGACTTGCTTATTTTCAACAGCTTCGGCGGCCTCCTGAAAAGACCGGTAACCGGTACAAACAAGATCAGTGTAACGGCCTGAAAAGTGATGGGCTGCAGCTTCATGACTGTATGCCCCATCGGTTCCCTGATAGGCAACATTTAAAGTAACCCTGCCTTTCCGTTTGTTTTGGTGATCTACCAGCGAATGGGCCTGATATCGTACGGCATGACCAATAATATCCCTAAAAAGCTGCTCCACAAAATAATGGTCCAAACCGGCATCACCTGCAAGCTTTCGGATGCGGCTAAGTACAACTTCTTCCCGTCCAAGGTCCCGTATGTGCTTATTTTGCTCAATTTTTGTCGATGAAATACTGTTAACAATATTTAAACGATCAGCCAGGGACTCTACAATTCGTTTATCAATTTCGTCTAATTGCTTTCTTATTTTGCCAATGTTGCGATCTGCCATCTGTGTGTTTTTATATTTTACAGGGAATAAGGGATGATTTCTACGATATGAGCTTAATGTAAGAAAACATCAACAATCCGGCACCCATGAAATTGTCTCGTATACCCCCTGATTTCCCACTCAGGCAGATGCCGTTTTGAAATTAAATCTCCGACATATTGTTTTAAACAATTTCATTTGTCTAACAGAACTTACAACATAGATCTTTTTTCATTAAATTTAGCATGAACCCAAAATCATAGAATGATTAAAATATGGCTGTAACACAGAAGCGGAAACGTGAAAAAGACTTAAGTCCAAATTCATTAAAGACGGATATTCAACACCATTTGCGCCATACTTTGGCTAAAGATGAATATTCATCAACGGATTGGGATCATTATCGCAGTTTGGTATTAACGGTTCTTGACCGGCTTCATGATCGCTGGATCGACACACAGCAAAGTTACTATAATACCGATGCCAAGCGTGTGTATTATATATCCATGGAGTACCTTATCGGCCGGCTTCTTGACAGCACCTTAATTAACCTGGGCATACTTAATGAAACGAAAACGGCTCTTGAAGAACTTGGGCTGGATTACAATAAGATTCGCGAGTCCGAATGGGATGCCGGTTTAGGTAATGGGGGGCTCGGCCGTCTTGCAGCCTGTTTCCTGGATTCTATGGCAACTTTGGGGATTCCTGGATACGGGTATGGTATTCGTTACGATTACGGCATTTTCTATCAGAAAATTATAAACGGATTTCAGCATGAAGCCCCCGATCAATGGCTGCGCTTTGGCAATCCATGGGATATTATGCGTCCCCAAGTGTGCTATCCGGTTCAGTTTCATGGTGAGTCAGTCCCTTATACCGATTCGGAAGGAAGGCTACGTTTCAAATGGCAAAATGGTGATGAAATCAACGCTATGGCATATGACACACCGGTGCCTGGTTACCGGAACGATGTTGTAAACAACCTCAGGCTTTGGAAAGCCACCTCGTCAACCGCCTTTGATTTAAACAGCTTCAACCAGGGCCAATACATTGACTCTATGCACGATATTCAGATGCATGAAAATATTTCACGCATCCTTTACCCGAATGATAAAGTTTTTGTCGGTCAGGAACTTCGCCTCAAGCAGGAGTACTTTCTTGTTTCGGCCACCATGCAGGATATCCTTCGCCGTTTTAAGAAAAAAAATGACGATTGGAGAAAGCTCCCTGAAAAGGTAGCCATACAGTGCAACGACACCCACCCGAACCTTGCCGTGCCTGAGCTAATGAGGTCCCTTATCGATGAAGAAGGCCTCGACTGGGACCTGGCCTGGGAGATTACAACCAAAACGCTGAATTACACTAACCACACCGTGTTACCCGAAGCGCTTGAAAAATGGCCTGTCGCTCTGATGCGTAATTTATTACCAAGACATCTCCAGATTATTTATGAAATCAATAAACGTTTCCTGAATTCGGTACGCGACAAATATGGCGAAGACCTAAGCCGGATCCGCCGCATGTCCATCATCAGTGAGGGCGAACAACCGTCGGTGCAAATGGCTACTCTTGGGATTGTGGGCTCTCATAAAGTGAATGGAGTAGCAGCCCTCCATTCCGAACTTATTAAAAAAACCATCTTCAAGGATTTTGTAGAGATCTATCCCGACAAATTCACCAACAAAACCAATGGTATCACTCCACGGAGGTGGTTGAAGCAATGCAATCCAGAACTTTCCGAATTTGTATCTGAACAAATTGGTGACGGCTGGGTTACCAATCTGGATAAGCTCAAAGAAGTTGATCCAATGGCTGATGATACAAATTTCCAGAAGAAGTTTATGGAAATTAAAAAGAACAACAAGATTCGACTGGCAGATTATATCTTTGAAAAGAATAAAATCAAGGTCAACACCGATTCTATTTTTGATATCCAGATTAAACGGATTCATGAATATAAGCGTCAACTATTGGCCGCTATTCACACCGTGGTCCTGTACAATCGCATTAAGAATAGCCCCGATGCCGATTTCCAGCCCCGAACAGTTATTTTCGGGGGCAAGGCGGCCCCGGGTTATGCCATGGCAAAGAAGCATATCAAACTGATCAACAGCATTGGCGATGTAATCAACAATGATCCTGATATTGGCGATAAGCTAAAGTGTGTATTCCTGAATAATTACCGGGTTTCTCTTGCCGAGATCATGATCCCGGCTGCCGATCTTTCCGAGCAGATATCAACGGCCGGAATGGAAGCTTCGGGCACTGGAAATATGAAATTTGCCCTAAACGGTGCGCTCACCATTGGTACACTAGATGGCGCTAATATTGAAATAATGGAGGAAGTCGGTGACGATAATATCTTTATTTTCGGGCTCACCGTTGATGAGGTGGAACACATCCGCACGGAAGGGTATAACCCATGGGATTACTATCACCAGAACACCGAACTGAAGCAGGCCATCGATCAAATTCACAATGGGTTCTTTAGCAAGGATATACCTGAATTATTCCACCCCATTACCAATGCACTGCTAGACGGTGGCGACTATTACATGCTGTTGGCGGATTTCGAAGCCTACGCCAAAGCGCAAAGCAAAATTGATGACCTATACAAAGACTCCTCAAGCTGGGCAAAGAAAGCTATCCATAACATGGCGCGGATAGGCAAATTCTCCTCAGACCGCACAATTAAAGACTACGCTGATGAGATTTGGAAGGTGGAGGTGGATTAGTTTCTAGTTTTTAGTTTCTGGTTGTTTGTTCGTGCCTGAATGAGGTTGGCTATTACTTCCTCCACTCTTTATGCCTTACCACCTCACCGTCGGAAGTGAATATAAGTGCGCCATTCAGGCTTGTGAACATGGTTTTTGTTCCCGATTGATGCAGGCGGAGTGTTGCTTCGGGGTGTGGATGCTCGTAGCGGTTTTGCCGGGCAAGTGATGCTGCTGAATAGGCAGGCTGGACCTTCTCGAGGAATGGCGTTCCTGAACTAGTCCGGCTGGCGTGATGGCCGACTTTAAGGAGATCTGACTTCAGAAAATCCCCATAATATTTCACCATTTTGTTTTCGGATTGCTTGTCTGCATCACCGGCTAATAAAATGGCGGTGTTTCCATAAACTACTTTTACCACAATCGACCAGGTATTAGGGTTGCTCCCTGTTAATCCCGGATGAGGGCCGGTAACAAAAAACCTCACGGCATCTCCAATTTCAAGAACATCACCCCAGCCCACAATTTCTATGGGTATATCAGAACTGCCGGCACTTTCCAGATAGTTCTTATAAGTATTGGAATCGTAATCCAAGCTTTGGTCATAGATCACCTTGATCGGTATGTTATTGATCAGCGTACTGATGCCCCCTATATGATCAGCGTGGGGATGAGAAAGTATCACGGCGTCCAGTTCTTTTATGCCACGGGCATTAAGTTCCGGCATAAGAACACGGCCTGCACTGTTCTGGTAGAATGACAATATGCCGGTATCAAATAGGATATTTTTCCCGTCAGGAGTTTCAAGTAGAATGGCATCACCCTGGCCAACATCGAATATCGTGATGACCAGGTCGGTATTAAACTGCTTGTAAAACAGGTGTGCCTGGTGAAGGCATAAAGAAAACAACAATACAATAATCATTTTCCACCGGATGGCAGGCTTGTATAGGGATGCCACCGTCAGAAATAATGCGGCCCACATGAAAAAAAATAAAGGTGGTGATGATATTGAGCCCGCAACCCAGGACCACTCCAAAGCGGACACTTTTTCCGCATAAAGGAACAGCTTGCCGATGAACATATCGGACGGTGTGTTGAGTAAGCTTCCAACGCCTGTGAATGCAGCTTCAATTGATATGCAAAATATCGACCACAAAAACATAAGCTGAATAAAAGGCATAAATATGGTATTGCTTAACGGACCAATGATAGAAAACTCATTGAAATAATACATCAGAATAGGATATAAGCCTGCCTGAACAAATACACTTACCCCGACAAATTGAAAAACCCTGGCCGCGTTCCCATACCGGAAGCGCAACGGAAGAAAACTTTTGCTAACGGGAAGCACTAATAGGATCACAAGAACAGCAGTAAAGGAAAGCTGAAAACCTATATTAAAAAGCGCATTGGGATTGATAAGCAAAATTATCAATGCAGCTACTCCCAAAAGGTTCAGCAAATCACGTGGTTTTTGAAATAGCTTTCCATATACAATTAAAATAGCCATTATTGATGCACGGACTACAGAGGTTGAAAAGCCAGTGACGCCGCTGTATGCAATCAGAATAAATAGTGCTACTGCCAATCCTGCATATTTACCAAAACGAAAAGTCCAGAAGTATGGAATGATCATCAGGAATGGCAGCAAAACAAAACCAACATGCATACCCGAAACAGCCATCATATGCGCCAGGCCGACCCTCGAAAAGGCCGTTTGGTAATCATGGCCAAGGCTGCTGCGGTCACCGAGCAGCAGTGCCTTTGCAAGGGGGGCAGTATCTTCAGAAAAAACTCTCTCTACGTATGACTGAGCCTTATCTCGCCAAAATAGCCAGCTGAAAACGGATAGGTCGCGATTGGAAAAGATGATCCGGTCAATATCCACAATAGAATGAATACCCTGGCTTTCCAAATACGCCCCATAATCAAAATCGTTTGGGTTACGGGGTTCCGGAGCTTTTGAAAGCGTCCCGTTAAAACTGATGTAATTTCCGGTAATCAAATCAGAATCGTTTCCGCTGTCAAATGTACGAGCTGTGGTTTTAAAACTTACGTTCCAAACACCGGCATCAGAAATTCCGACCGAGTCAATACGGAGATCAACCTGTGTATATCCGGCAGCCGTTTTACGAAAATCCTGTATATGGCCGTAAAAAATTAGGCCCTGGTCAAATACAGTCAGCTTATGCTCGGGAAGTTCTGTTTCCTGATTGTTAAGGCTGAACCAGAGCCCGCCAAAGGCAATGGGGATGATTAGGTAAATGCCTATTTGATACATGGAGGTGCTTTTCTGTATCCAAATCGTTGAGATCATCAAGAGTAATACCGGGCAAAAAATAATAAACCAATACCATATGGCGATATTCAGCAAATGGCCTAAAGCAATTCCGGTTATCAGCAGTAAAGCTAATCTCAGTGCCGGGTAGACACCCATTGGAATTTCCCTGCGGAGATCTTTTCTCATAGTATATAAGACCCATAAAAAAGCATTTCCTGACGCTTTAAATTAAAACCCTGAAATTATGAAGAACTTAAGTTATGATATTCTCGTTGTAGCACTATTAATCTACAGCCCGAACAGGCAAGGCTTACCAAACATAAAACCTATTTTTCATTCGTTCTTATTTGTACCTTTAATTTATGAATATTGCAATAGTTTGTTACCCTACTTATGGTGGCAGCGGTGTAGTCGCTACTGAACTCGGAAAAGGCTTAGCTCAAAAGGGCCATAATGTCCATTTTCTGAGTTATGCCAGACCGATGAGGTTGGATACCTTTGAAACCAATATCACCTATCACGAGGTGAATATAAATGCCTATCCACTGTTTGAGTATCCTCCCTACGATCTTGCGCTCGCCAGCCATATGGTTGATCTGATCAGGTATGAGAAAATTGACCTTTTCCATGTGCATTATGCTATCCCCCACGCAACCAGTGCTTATTTAGCAAAGCAAATTTTGGGGGATGAAGGGAAGCACGTACCCATTATCACGACGCTGCACGGAACGGATATCACTATTGTCGGGAGTGATCCAAGCTATGCTCCTGTTGTGACTTTTTCGATCAATCAAAGCGATGGGGTAACGGCCGTTTCAGATTACCTGAAACAAGAAACCTATGACAGGTTCGATCTCGATAAGCCTATCGAAGTTATCCCAAACTTTGTGGATACCGAACGTTTTAATAAAACGCATAGGGAGCATTTCAAAAAAGCCATCTGTCCGGATGGCGAAAAGGTGGTTACCCATGTTAGCAATTTCAGGAAAGTGAAGCGTGTGGCCGATGTGGTTTCCACGTTTCACCGGGTAATTGAAAGTGGTATTAAAGCCAAACTGCTACTTGTAGGTGACGGGCCCGAACGGGCAAACGCAGAGACCAAATGTCGTGAATTAGGGGTATGTGATCATGTTCGTTTCCTCGGGAAACAGGAAAAGATAGAAGAAATATTATCTATCTCCGACTTATTCCTGATGCCATCAGGATCAGAGACCTTTGGCCTGGCCGCTCTTGAGGCCATGAGTTGCAGCGTTCCCGTCATTAGTTCCAATATTGGTGGTCTGCCTGAACTCAACATCCACGGAGAGACAGGGTTTTTATGCGAGCTTGGAGATATCGATACAATGGGTGATTACGCCATCCGGATACTGAAGGATGACAACTTTCAGCAAAAACTGTCTGATGCCGCCCGCCACAGAGCAGAACTATTTGAGCAGGATAAAATAGTTTCCATGTATGAAAACTACTACCTGAAAGTTCAGGAAGAAAAATCCCGTAAAAAAGAATCTGTTTAAAAGCCTCTGGGCTTATCCTGAATAATTTGCACTTAATAACGTTTTGCAGTTTTTTGAATAGGTTATAGTGTTTTACTTCACCATTTTTCCCTTATGCCTAAATCATTTTATGATTACACTGTTGGTATTGAAGAGGAATATCAGCTGGTTAATACTGAGACAGGAGAGCTGAATTCAGCTATTGATATCCTTTTGAAGGAAAAGTCAGAAGATGAGGCGGGTAATAAGATCACCTCAGAGCTGATGCAGTGCCAGGTTGAAATCGGGACCAGGGTCTGCACAAGTCTTCAGGATGCCCGCGAGCAGCTTGTTTCTATCCGCCGTACCGTTTCAGGTCTTGCGAAAAAGCACGGGCTAAGTATCATGGCCGCAGGTTCCCACCCCTTTTCTAAATGGAAAGACCAGGACATTACTCAACGCGTCCGTTACCGGGGGCTGGAGCTCGAGAATAAACGCCTGGCCCGGCAATTGCTTATTTGTGGAATGCATATGCACATTGGCATGGACGATAATGATGCGCGAATTGATATCATGAACCAGTTAAGCTATTTCTGTCCTCACCTGCTTTGCCTCTCTGCAAGCTCTCCTTTCTGGGGCGGTCACAATACCGGACTCCAGTCTTACCGGTCCGTAATCTTTGAATGTCTGCCTCGCACGGGCATTCCACCCCATTTTCGTTCATGGGGTGATTATCAGGAATACCTGGACCTTTCTGTACAATTGAACTGTATTGATGAACCCACGAAAATACGCTGGGATATACGCCCATCCCCTAAGTTCCCCACCCTGGAGATTCGCATTGCCGATGTTTGCCCTAAACTGGATGAAACCATTGCAATCTGCGCGTTGAAAATTGCCCTGGTGGCCAAATTGAAAAAGATGCAACGCGGCAACCAGGCCTGGCGCATCTACAGGAAAGAGCTCCTCCAGGAAAACAAATGGAGGGCTGTTCGCTATGGGCTGGGAGGAAAGCTTTTAGACCTTGGCCGCAAACGAGAAGAAGAAGCTCGGGAACTGATCTTCCAATTGCTAACTTTTGTAGATGATGTTGTGGATGACCTGGGCATCCGGGAAGAGCTTTCCGTCATTCATAACATTTTGTCCGAAGGCAACTCCGCCGACCGGCAGCTCGCCGTTTACAGCAAGAACGAAAGCACCAAAGATGTAGTAGATCACCTAATCAAAGAAACGATGATGGGTGTGGATGATTGAAGCCTTGCGGTTTTTCTTTATATTTTAGTAGCGGCGAGACGCCGCAGTATAGTGTGGAACAGGCAAGATGCCTGTTCCAACGATGATCCCCGCTTCGGCAAGCGTCCACGCTTGCCGAACTTGCACCCGGGAACCCGGCCCTTCCAACACATCCCGTGGTTACCAACAGCCGTGACCCATCAGGCGGCTGTTTACTTTTCGTGCCGCTGTAGTTTACCTTACCCGTCCCGGGCGTTGTTCTTTCGTGAAGCGCAGACGCTTCATGGAGCACCCTGCTGCCGCCCAAGCAGTAGGATGCAGGAATAAACAGGTTCACCTCAACTCTCTCAAACTCAGCAACCTCCCTCCCTCGAACCCTGTGAACAG
>JBBDMV010000145.1:0-12047 GCA_040878115.1 Balneolales bacterium | reverse complement strand
TACGGTGGGTTAAACCAACCCTGTCTGGATAAACCAGCAACCGTAATTTCATCAATCGGTAATATATGAATGGTTTCCGTGATGCGGGTGCATCATGTAGAGACGCAAAATCTTGCGTCTCTACGGTGGATTAAACCAACGATGCCTGAATAAACCAGCAACCGCGATTTTATCAATCGGTAATATGTGAATGGTTTCCGTGATGCGGGTACATCATGTAGAGACGCAAAATCTTGCGTCTCTACTTCCTCTATAATTTATAGTGGGAAAGCTTTATTAACAATATGGTAATATTGTGATAATGTAAAAGTAACATTCCCCTGGTAAATTTGATGCATTGGAAACAAATAAAGATATGGTGAAACAGATTGTCTTTATTAAAATAAAATTAATCGATAAAACTAATATGAAAGCAACCCGATTATATCTGTTGGCTTGTCTGGTCTTTTCAATCATATCATGTACAAACGGAGATAATGAAGGCCAAAGTGAACCGATCCCCGGCAGCCAGGAGAGCAGGGTGGATATTCTGGGGGCAGGTGCTACCTTCCCCGCACCTTTAATCACAGGCATGGCCGATGCGTATCGTAAAAAAACGGATAACCGCGTTACAGTAAATTATCAATCAATAGGTTCTGGCGGCGGGATACGCCAGTTTATTGAACAGACCGTCATGTTTGGGATGAGCGAAGCATTTCTTTCTGATGAGGTGATGTCTAACATTGAAGAATCTACCGGTGGCCGGGCGTTTAATATGCCGATCACCCTTGCTGATGTGGTCCCCACCTATAACTTACCAGGAATTGAAAAAGGAATGGTTTTCAATGGAGATGTGCTGGTGGATATCTTTCTCGGAAACATCAAGAATTGGGATGATCCAAAGATTGCCGGCCTGAACCCTGATATGGATTTGCCGCGGTTACCTATCACCGTTGTTCACCGCTCGGACGGTTCGGGAACCACCAATGTCTGGACCAGCTTCCTCGCCAGGGTCTCCGATGAATGGGCTGATAAAATTGGATTTGCCACCAGCGTAAACTGGCCTGCCGGTATAGGCGGCAACGGTAATGAGGGTGTTGCCGGAATGGTGCAAAACACTCCGGGATCTATCGGGTACAATAGCTTGTCTTATGCACTGATGAATGATATGGCTTATGGCTCGCTAATTAATGCATCGGGCAACACTATTGAGCCAAGCTTTGAAGCGACCAGCGAGGCGGCAAACATTGAGCTGCCCGAAGATACCAGGGTCCTGTTCACCAACACGCCCGCTGAATTTGGCTATCCGGTTGCAGGATTTGCCTGGATGCTGGTATATGAAAACCTTGACCAGAACAGGGCTATCAGCAGCCGTGAAAATGCTGAAGAGCTTATCGAGTTCCTGATATGGAGTATCACGGAAGGACAGGAGCTTTCAGAAGATATCGGCTATGCAAGATTACCGGAGGCGGCAGTGGAAAAGAACTACGCAATGATCGCCCAATTGAAATGGGAAGGCGAGGATATAGGCAAGGAAGTTCTGGAGAAAAGAAATCTTCTGTGAAACGATGTCGCCACTGCTGAACTATTCTTCGGTGTCTCGCCGTCACTCAGGTAATTAATTTCACAATGCAAAGAACCCTTTTTAATATTCCCTCTTTTTCAACATTCTAAATGAAGTACTTTGGACCATAGAATAGAAATTAAAGAACTCCTTCTTAAGCCCCCGTCGATTCTCTACCGCTGGGTAGGGGATAAAATATTTTCCATTGTAATCGCTTCCTTAGGTGTTAGCATCATTCTTATCGCCGTGGCTATGGCATGGGTGCTATTTGGTGAAGGCAGTCAGGCAATAAAAGAATTCGGGTTTATCGGATTTCTAACCGGGAAGACCTGGGACCCATCGGTACAACTTCAGTTTGGTGCACTGCCTTTCCTGTTCGGAACGGTAATTACCAGTATAACGGCCTTATTTCTTTCCTTCCTCCCGGCCATCGCAATCGCCGTTTTTACGGCGGAATACGCGCCCGTCTGGCTCGCAAGGATTATAGATAACCTGGTTAACCTGATAGCAGCTGTTCCCAGTGTTGTGGTAGGAATCTGGGGGATATTCGTATTGGCCCCGTGGATGCGCGATACCGTATATATGCCTGTCTATATCTGGTCTGCAGATCATGCTCCTTCTTTATTACCAGTGCTGGGCAACCCCATCGGTTACGGGATGACCACGGCAACGATTGTGCTCGCACTGATGATCGTGCCCTTTACGACCGCCCTGACCCGGGATGCCATAAGCCGTGTTCCGGCAGCGCAAAGGGAAGCGGCCTGGGCATTGGGCGCCACACGCTGGGAAGTGATACGAATGGCTATTTTGCCCTATGCCCGGGGAGGTATACTGGCCGGTGCCATATTATCATTCGGTCGTGCCATTGGTGAAACTATGGCCGTAGCAATGCTTATCGGAAACAAAAACACGCTTCCGTTTACCATCATGGGCCCTGCGGCAACCATGCCTTCAGTGATCATCAACGAGTTCCGCGAGGCCGTCGAAAACCTTCACCTTTCAAGTCTCATGGCGATAGGGTTCACCTTGTTTGTGATCTCACTTATTGTAAATCTTTTTGCAGCCTACCTGAGCCGGAAGTTTTCCATCACCGGAGGGCAGTCGATATGAAAACGCTCAAGCAACGATATATCCGTGACCGCATCATGGTAAGCCTGCTGGTAACGTGTACCATCCTGGTGCTGCTGCCGCTGGTAATCATTATTTACTATGTGGTGATCAATGGTATTAGCGCCTTGTCCCTGGATTTCTTTACGCAGGAACTGGGTTCTCCCGGCCGCGCCATGCAGGGAGAACCAACAGGTCTTGTACATACGATGATAGGTACCCTGGTTGTAGACATACTGGCCCTGATGTTTGCGGTCCCTATTGGGCTGAGCGCAGGAATTATGCTTTCCGAATATCCGGACCACCAGCTTAATCCTACCCTGAGGATTATGAATGATACCCTCAATGGGATGCCGGCTGTACTTAAGGGGCTTCTGGCTTTTGTCCTGATCGTCAAACCGATGGGCACCTTCTCCGGGATTGCCGGTGGCGCGGCCCTTTCTTTTGTAATGCTGCCAATCATTGCCCGGTCTACAGAAAGCGCCTTGATGAGCATTCCATGGTCGATTCGGGAAGCAGGGCTGGCTATCGGCCTGCCCCGCTGGCGGGTGGTATTGTCAACGGTTATACCGGCTGCGCGTTTCGGGCTGGTTACCGGTTTGCTCATTGCTTTTGCCCGCGCAGCCGGTGAAGCGGCACCGCTTTTATTTACCTCTTTTGGCAACAATTACCTGCCCAACCACTGGACCGGAATGATCTTCGGTCCGGTAGACACCCTGCCGCAGAGGCTTTACAGCCTGGCCATCAGCCCCTATGCCCACTGGCACGATATGGGCTGGGCAGCGGCCATTGTGCTGCTGGGTTTTGTCATCTTTTCATTTTTGGTGGCACGGCTAGCCACCAGGCAAAAATTTTCTTAATAAAAAGGCCTATGGACCATACAGATTTTATAACAGCAAAAAAAACCACGGAATTGACCTCTCTTAAGCAGAACACCAATTCTGTAAAGCCTTCATCTGATATTCGGATGCAGACACAGGGCCTCACGGTACATTACGGACCGGCAATAGGGGTGCAAAATATAACTCTGCCGATCTACAATAAAAAGGTTACGGCCCTCATCGGGCCATCAGGGTGCGGAAAAACAACTTATCTGCGAGCGCTCAATCGCATGCATGACATTACCAGAGGCACGGTTGTAACCGGAAAGGTGCTGCTGGATGGTAAGAATATATACGATCCCCAAATTGACCCGGTTACTATACGCAGAAAAGTGGGCATGGTATTTCAGAAACCCACTCCATTCCCTACCATGTCTATCTATAACAATGTGGTTGCAGGGCTCAAGCTGGTTGGCATACGTAACAAAAGCATTCTCAATGAAGTCTGCGAGCGTGCCCTTATCCAGGCCGCCCTTTTTGATGAAGTCAAAGACCGTCTGGAGAAACCCGCAACAAGCCTTTCCGGCGGACAGCAGCAGCGCCTTTCCATTGCCAGGGCTTTGGCCGTTGAGCCTGAAGTCTTGCTCATGGATGAGCCCACCAGCTCCCTTGATCCCCAGTCGACGAACCGAATTGAAGAGCTTATTCATACGCTCAAAGAACAGGTTACCATTGTTATTGTGACCCATAATATGCAGCAGGCGGGCCGGGTGTCTGATCAGACGGCCTTCTTCTATGTCGGTAACCTTATTGAAACAGGAGAGACAAAAACAATATTTACCAACCCTAAAGAATCCAGGACGGAAGATTATATTTCAGGACGGTTTGGCTAGTCATATTTCATAAAAACAAAAAAGGAGCACAGTTCGATGCGAGAAGCATTTAATTTACACTTGGCTGATCTTGAACAGGATCTTTTCAATATGACGGAAATGGTAACGATAGCCGTCAACAAATCGATCACATCATTAAAAGAAAAAGACAGGGAGGAGGCGAAGCAGATCAAGAGTGATGATATATACATAAACAATAAGCGATGGGAGATAGAAGAGAAGTGTATAAGCCTGATCGCGACCCAACAACCCGTCGCGACAGATCTTCGTGAGTTGATCGCGGTACAAAATATCATTACCGATCTTGAACGTATGGGTGATTATGCCTCGGGTATTGCCGGCATTGTTTTGAAACTAGGTGATGCCCCTTTGGTAAAACCATTGATAGACATTCCGCGAATGGCGGATATGGCCGTTGAGATGATCAACAAATCCCTTAAGGCCTATGCCGAACGTGATGACTTAGCAGCCCGGCTTATCTGCGACCAGGATGATGATGTTGATAAACTTTACAACCAGGTTTACCGGGAGCTGCTCACTTTTATGATCGAAAACCCTGAAACCATTACCCAATCTACTTATCTGATCTGGGTGTCACACAATCTGGAACGCATTGCAGATCGTGTGACGAATATCTGTGAACGGATCATCTTTCTTGTTACAGGAGAGATGGTTGAGAATGTATCCAATGACTAGATTATAAAGTTTGGATACAATATAGAAGTATGGCCACATCGCTTAAACGTAACATTTTATTAACATTGCTTCGTTATCTTTGAACAATACATTAATTCTCTACATTAAGTAAATCCGATTTGGGAAAACAAACAGTTTTAATTGTGGATGATGAACATGACCTGCTTGATCTAATCGAGTATAATGTCCGTCAAAGTGGCTTTGAAGCGTTAAGGGCCGATAATGGAAAAGAAGGTATTGACCTTGCGCGGAAGCATCAGCCTGACCTTATACTTCTGGATATTATGATGCCGGAGATGGATGGCCATGAAGTATGCTCCGTGTTAAAAGATGATGCTAATCTCAGTTCAATACCCGTCATCTTTTTAACCGCCCGCGGTGATGAAAAAACGGAAATCAAAAGCCTGGACAAAGGTGCAGATGATTACCTTACCAAGCCTATCAGCCCTTCAAAGCTCATGAGCCGGATTAAAGCTGTTTTGCGGCGCTTTGATGAAGATGCGGAACCCACATTGGTCATCCATATACGCGACCTGGAAATTAATAAAGACCGCTACCTGGTCATCCGGGAACAGAAAGAATATCAGCTTCCACGAAAGGAGTTTGATTTGCTGTATTACCTGGCCAGCCGGAAGGGCAAAGTGCTAAGCCGCCAGGTCCTTCTTAATGAAGTGTGGGGAAACGATATTTATGTTATTGATCGCACAGTAGATGTTCACATTAGAAAAATACGGGAAAAACTAGGTCCCGATTACATTGAAACTGTAAAAGGTGTGGGTTACCGGTTTAAAGAATGATAAAGTCCCGGATCAAAAAGATTTTTACCCTGGGTTTCCGGCTTGCCCTGTTTGCAGCGCTGCTATTTCTCCCTGTTTCGTTTACTTTACTATTCATCACGACCAGCTTTGCTCTATCCCTGTGGGTTAGCCTTGGATTGAGCTTATTTATCTTTTTTACAGTTTATTTCTATAGCGCTTATCTTATCAAGGAGCGTTTGGCCCGTTTATCCACAGCCTTCCAAAACTTTGCGGAAAAGGACTTTAACCAAACAAATCCCATGCCCCACAAGAAGAGGGATGAACTGGATTACCTGATATTGCAGTCCGCTAAAACCAGGCGTACCGTTGAGAAGGAGATCCAGCGTTTAACAAAAATCGAGAACTACCGGAAAGAGTTTATTGGTGATATATCCCATGAACTTAAAACACCTACTTTTGCCGTCCAGGGTTTTGTTGAAACGCTCATAGATGGGGCCCTTTATGATGAAAAGGTAAATATGGAGTTCCTCAAAAAAACCATGAGGAACGTTAATCGCCTGATTTATCTGACTAATGATTTGATGGAGATTTCCAAACTTGAAACCGGGGAGTTAAAGCCGGTAATGCAGTCCGTGAACCTGAACCAAATTATTCGTGAAGTAATGGAAAGTTTGCAATACAAAGCCGGAAATGAAGAAGTGAGCATTGAGTTTAACACACCGCATAATGATTTGCATGTTCTGGTTGATCGGCACCAAATTCGTCAGGTTTTGATCAACCTTACTGAAAATGGGATAAAATACAACAAGCCCGGCGGCAAGGTGATTATCAGCATTAAAAAAAGCAGTAATGCCTCGAACAAGGTCCATGTTAATGTCCAGGATACGGGCATTGGCATTGATCAGGACATATTATACAGGGTAACCGAACGCTTTTTCCGTGTTGATAAATCCCGCTCAAGAGAGAAAGGGGGCACCGGCCTGGGGCTCGCCATCGTAAAACACATCATTGAATCCCACAATGAAACATTGACTATAAACAGCAAGCCGGGCAAGGGGTCGGTATTTAGTTTTACCTTGCAGAATGCAGACCATGTAATGCATTAGCAATAAAAATATTAAGGCAATACCACAATCTTTTTCTTTATGAGATTTTGCCTCTGAGAAAACAACAAAATCAGAAATACCCTTTTTAATTGAAAGATGCAGAAGGTGCGTTTTGATCATATTGCTTCTATGTTAGATCCTTTAACCCATTGGTTCGATCTTGTAGCCTGCTTGTTCTACTGCATCTTTGATGATGGTTTTTTCTTCGGAGGCAGCTTTGACGGTGAGGATTTTCTCTGGGCGGGTCATTTCCACTTCCCAGTTGTTGGGTCCTGCAGCCTCATCTAATTGAGGTTTGACTTTGGCCATGCAACCGTCGCATTTAATGTTGGTTTTAAACTTTAATGTATTCATGATCTTTTTAGGTTATGTGTTGTTACTTTTTTGTTTGGCATGTGCAATCCAGGCATCCGTGTCTGGAGCAGGTCCGGCATGTTTCTTCCAGGCGCTGGCGAAGCTGCTGCCTGGCCCGGTATCGCTTGACCTTTAAGTTGTTCTCAGTGATCCCCATTTTCTTAGCGAGGATAGCAGGCTCTTCTTTACCCAGCTCAAGCGACCTTATCAGTTCGGCGTAATCACGGTTGAGTGTCGGGATTAAATTTATAAAGCACCTGCATATAGCGGCTTCTTGTTCAGCGTCAAATTCACCTTCCACCTCCCGGATGTATTGCTCAAGGAACCGGGCCTTTTTGCCTTGTTTTCTGTACGCGTCATAAATGGCATTCCGAATGATCCGGTAAAACCACGGTATGAGCTTTTCTTCATCACGCAATTTTTCAGCGTTTTCTAAAGCTTTTAGAAGGGAGCCCTGCAAAATGTCTTCGGCAAGCACAGGGTCATCTACTTTGGAGGCTATAAAACCAATAAGTTTTTCACGATTATCCTGAAGGTAGGTTTCCAGCATAATTTGAGATGATTTAGCCATAGTCTGGTCTTTTTGGTCTTTTTGTAATAACAGACGCTGATTTTCCCCAAGGTTACACTAATATTCGCTTTATTTGCCCGATGATACTTTTGCAGTCATAGGCGGCTTGAACCTTTTAAGCCTGAGCGCATTCGTCAGCACACAGACGCTTGATGCCGCCATGGCCAGCGCTGCGATTACCGGTGACAAAAGGATGCCCCATACCGGGTATAAAACCCCGGCTGCAATGGGTATCAGGGCCGCATTGTAACCGAACGCCCAGAAGAGGTTCTGCCGGATGTTCTTTATCGTAGCTTTAGATAACGCAATGGCATTGGGGACATTTCGCAAGTCACCCGACATCAACACGACTTCGGCGCTCTCTATGGCTACATCCGTTCCGGTGCCAATAGCGATGCCTGAATCGGCCTGGGCCAGTGCCGGTGCGTCATTGATCCCGTCACCCACGAAAGCAACTTTGCTCCCATCACTCTGAAGGGATTTTACCGCGTCAACTTTTCCATCCGGCAATACTTCGGCGATGACGTCATCAATGCCCAGGCGACCGGCTATGGCCTGAGCGGTTTGCTTGTTATCACCGGTGATCATGGCAATGCGCAAGCCAAGCTTGTGCAATTCTTTGATGGCCAAAGGTGTTGACTTTTTAATCGGGTCGGCTACGGCAGCCACGGCAGCCAGGCAGCCATCTACGGCAATATAAAGGGGCGTTTTCCCTTCCTTCGCCAGACGTCGGGCCGTTTCTCTGAAAGGGCCTATATCCAATCCAAGTTCTTTCATGTACCGGTCGGCACCGATATGAAGTTGGTGATCGCCTGTCAAGCCTTCAACCCCGAAACCGGTTACGGCTGAGAAATCCTTAACTTCTTTTAGCTTCAAGTCACGGTCGTTGGCCGCTTGCACGATGGCCTCGCCAATAGGGTGTTCAGAGAGCTTTTCAACGGATGCCATTAATTGCAAGATATCATTTTCATCAACATGATCTGCGGCTTGTACGTCGGTAAGTTCAGGGCGGCCTTTGGTGAGGGTCCCTGTTTTATCAATGGCTATGGTATCAACATCCCGCAACATTTGCAGGGCTTCACCGCGCCGAAACAGAATACCCATTTCAGCGGCCTTGCCGGTGCTAACCATAATGGATGTAGGTGTGGCCAGCCCCATGGCACACGGACAGGCGATGATGAGCACGGCCACTGCGTTCACCAAAGCAAAAGTCAGGGCCGGGGATGGCCCGAAAGCCAGCCAAGTCCCCAGCGTTAGCAGTGCTATACCCATTACAACGGGAACAAAGACACCCGTTACCCGGTCAACGATAGCCTGTATGGGCAGTTTGGAGCCCTGTGCCTCTTCCACCATTTTTACGATACGGGAGAGCATGGTTTCCGATCCTATTTTAGTGGCCCGGAAGTGAAAGCTTCCGCTCTTGTTGATCGTGCTGCCCACCACTTCATCATCTTTACTTTTACTCACCGGTACGGGCTCACCGGTAATCATGGATTCGTCCACATAGGAAGAGCCATCCACTACTGTTCCGTCAACGGGGATTTTCTCGCCGGGCTTTACCATCACGATATCACCTTTTTCTACCTGATCAATCGGGATTTCCATTTCCTCGTCATTTCGTATCACTCGCGCTTTCTTAGCCTGCAACCCCAATAATCGTTTTATAGCCTCGCTGCTTCGTCCTTTGGCAATCGTCTCCAGATACCGTCCGGCCAGGATAAGGGTGACGATAACCGCGGAAGCTTCAAAATATACATGGACCGTCCCCGCCGGCAGCAACCCCGGCAGGAATGTGGCGACCACGGAATATCCGTATGCCGCCGAGGTGCCAAGCATCACCAGGGAGTTCATATCGGGCGTTCCCCGCAGCAGGGCAGGTCCGCCTTTTTGGTAGAACCGAAGGCCCGGCCCGAACTGAACGACCGAGGCCAGGGCGAAGAAAAGAAAATACAGGTTTTGAGTACTGGTTATTCCTTGCAGCCAATGATGGAACGACGGTATTAGGTGTGAGCCCATATCCAGGATAAAAATGGGCAGGGTAAACAGGGCGGCTATAAACAAAGACCTTTTAAGGACCTTTAGCTCATTATCCCGTTGATGAGAATCCGCATCCTGATCTGGACCATCAGTTATAGGCCGGCCTTCATAACCCGCTTCTTTGATAGCAGCGACTATTTCGCCCGCACCGGCAACACCCGAAGCGACCCGTACTACAGCTTTTTCCGATGCCAGGTTTACCGAAGCCTCCAGCACCCCCGGGACCTTTTGCAAAGCTCCTTCAACGCTGTTCACGCAAGATGCACAGTTCATGCCTTTGATACTAAAACCGAGTGTATCATAACGAGGTTCATACCCGGCTTCAGTTATCGCGGCAAGGATATCTTCTGGTTTTAAGTGACCATTATTAGCATAAACCTGCGCGCGTTCGGTAGCCAGGTTTACCGATACCTTTTTAACGCCTTCAACCTCTTTAATGGCCTTTTCCACACTGCCCACACAGGATGCACAGCTCATGCCTTCAATAACAAAGGTTAACGGTTTAGATGATGTCTCAAGGTTTGTATTTGCCGTAGGATGTTTGGCTTCGCTCATATCGTTATTTAACGTTTTATCATGGTGATTAGCTTACGGTTATATAGACGGTTTTTTTTAGTTAAGGTTACACTATTTCTAAAAAAATGGATGCATAAATGACGAAGCCACTCATCTACTACCATTAACGTAACATAATTAAAATGAATATAGTTACAGCCTGAGTTTGGATTTTTAATGGGGTTTTTAATGATGAATTCATAAAACCAAACTACTCCCATGTTAATCAACCATGTCTGAATAAACCAGCAAACATGATTTCATCAAACGGTAATATATGAATGGTTTCCGTGATGTGGGTGCATCCTGTAGAGACGCAAAATCTTGCGTCTCTACGGTGGATTAAACCAACCATGTCTGAATAAACCAGCAAACATGATTTTATCAATCGGTAATATATGAATGGTTTCGGTGATGCGGGTACCCCAAAAGAACAACGCCCGGTACGGGTAAGGGAAGCCACAGCGGCACGAGAAGTAAGCAGCCGTCTGATGGACCACGGCTGTTGGTAACCACAGGATGTGTTGGTAGACCAGGTTCCCGGGTGCAAGTTCGGAAAGCGTGGACGCTTTCCGAAGCGGGGTTTTTGTGATGCGGGTACATCCTGTAGAGACGCAAAATCTTGCGTCTCTACGGTGGGTTAAACCAACCATGCCTGAATAAACCAGCAACCGTGATTTTATCAATCGGTAATATGTGAATGGTTTCCGTGATGTGGGTGCATCCTGTAGGGGCGGATGCCTGGCGGAACGGGATAATTTATTTATATCTATCATTAAGAAACATAACCGGCCATCATATCTTTCATCGATTGTTTTAGTACTTTGCCTTTGGCGGGATCTCCCCTGAGAATAGCTGCCCAATAGTTCTTAGCCTGTTCAAATTTAATATGAGGAGGCAATGGTGGGACTTCCGGATCGGTTACAGCCTCAATGATAACTGGGCGGTCAGCGCTGAACGCTGAATCATAAGTATTCTGTATTTGCTCCGGTTTATCGATTTTGATCCCTCCGAGCCCCAGGGATTGGGCGTAACTGGCATAGGAGAAGTCAGGCAGGACCTGTGAATCTTCAAATTTAGGATCACCTTCCAGGACCCTTTGTTCCCAGGTGACCTGGTTGAGATCTCCATTATTAAGCACGAGTACAATAAGCCTTGGGTCACTCCAGTCCTGCCAGTATTTCTTGATGGTAATGATCTCATTGATGCCATTCATCTGCATGGCGCCGTCTCCTTCCAGAGCGATGACTACGCGGTCAGGGTAGGCAAATTTGGCCGCTATGGCGTAGGGTACGGCCGGTCCCATTGTGGCCAGTGAACCCGATAGGGAAGCCCTCATTCCGCTTCTGATTTTCAAGTCACGGGCAAACCAGTTGGTTGAAGAGCCTGAGTCGGCGCAGATGATGCAGTTATCCGGAAGCATGGGGGAGAGGTCCCAAAAAATACGCTGAGGGTTCACGGGGTTTGCGGACTTCATGGCACGCGCTTCGAGTACCTTCCACGAATCCTTTACTTCTTCTTCGATTTTCTGCTGCCAACTTATGTCTTTCTTTTGTTCGAGTAGGGGCATCAGTGCCTGTAAGGTCATTTTGCTGTCACCGACAAG
>JBBDMV010000144.1:0-58610 GCA_040878115.1 Balneolales bacterium | reverse complement strand
TTATTTTGAGCGGTGGGGTTGCCAAAGCAGGAAAATGGCTAATTGAACCCGCACGAAGTTCTGCTATTGAACGAATGATGCCCTCATACCACGAAGGTTTCGATATTATTTATGAAAATCTTGGAAACGACGCCGCCCTGCTTGGCGCGTCCAGCCTGGCCTTCGAAAACCTGCGAGGGTAATGATGATAAAGAATGACGAAAAATGCTGTTGCTTATAAAAATGCCCCCAAGGCCGCCTTTACGGGATTACTTCTATTTGCTACGGGATTATGGAATTTAACAGCCGCCCAGGTTGATACTACTTCTGTAGAACAAGACGGCCAGACAATCGAATCACCGCCCCCCCCAGGTAATCAGCAGAATGCGGATTCTGCTGAAGATGCGATCGATTTTTCTGCATCAGACTCACTCATTTTTTCCTTTAATCCGGAACGTGAAGCCCGGCTGTATGGAAACGCGGAAGTACGGCATACCCAGGGTGAACTCACCGCCGGAGAGGTCGTGTTGAACCTGGACCAAAACCTGATGAGTGCCCATAGCGATGAAGAAGGCGATACGCTTGCCGAGCCTGTATTAACACAGGGGTCAGACCAAATAAGAAGTCGCCGCGTACAGTACAACTATGTAACGGATAAAGGCAAATTTGATGTAGCCAGGATTGGTATTGACAAAGGAAACCTAATAGGCACCGAGGTTAAACGCACGGCACCCCATGTAATATTTGTTGAAGATGGCATTTATTCCACCTGTGGGTTAGATCACCCACACTTTTACATCCGGGCCCAAAAAATGAAAGTCGTTAATGAGGATGAAATATTTTTTACCAATGCCCGGTTGTTTATACTTGATATTCCCTATCCAATGGTATTCCCTTTTGGTTTTGTACCGTCTCGTTTGGAAATAGCACGATCACAATCCGGCTTGCTTGAACCGAGCTTCTCTTATCAGGAGCAGGAAAGAAGAGGATTGGGAATTCAAAACATAGGTTGGTTTCAATACTTTAATGATTATCTGGCAGGTCGTATTTCATTTGATATCTTTACATCAGGCACCTATTATGCAGATACCCGGCTTGATTATGCGTTAACCGATAATTATACGGGCTCGGTTTCCCTTGGGTATTCCAAAGACCAGGGCCTGGAACCAACCGATCCTGATTTTACTACCAATATTCAAAAAAGCCTGCAGTTAACACATAATCAGACGATCTCTCCCTATGCCCGCTTAAGTGCCAATATCAACCTGCGTACCCAGGACTATCACCGTCGGAATTCTTATGATATTGAAGATCGTGCTGCAGTGACTACGTCTTCCAGTGCTTCCTATAACTACAACCATCCCGAAAATCTTTATAATCTGAGTGTGTCGGCCCGCCAGAATCGAAACTTTCAAACGGATGTAACATCCTTATCCGGTCCGGATATTAATTTTTCCTTTCGTAGGTTTACTCCGTTTCAGGGAAGGAGCCCGAGTGCCGACCCACGGTGGTATGAATCTTTCAACATTCAGTATCAAAGCAATATAAGGAGCCGGTTTAATTTCAGTCCGACCAACGATGACGTTGATGTGTCATTTCTTGATGCTTTGTTTGACCCCGCGCTGCATCGGGAAGCCACCGGTGATTTACGCCACTTTGATTATGGCCTTCAACAAGATGTTGATGCCGGGTCAAGTTTGCTGAGTAACCAATATGTTAACTTCAATACTAGTTTAAGATATTCTGAGTATTGGTATCCCCACACCATCCGTCAGGAATTTGAACCGGGAGCACCCGATTCACTGGGCAACGCCACACCGGGCAACATTGAAAGCAGACTTGAACGGGGCTTTGCCACAGCCAGGGACTTCAGCACATCGGCCAGCCTTAGTACAACCCTTTATGGCATTTCAAACCTGCAAATTGGAAATCTCCAGGGTTTCAGGCATACATTCCGGCCATCTCTAAGCTTTACATATTCCCCTGATTTCAGTGATGATATCTGGGGTACATATCGTGATGTTCAGACCAATGAAGAGGGTGACACACGACGATATCCCATATATGAAGGTAGTTTAATCGGCGGGCCCAATGCCGGAAGACAACAAAGCCTAAGTTTCTCGGTCAGCAACACATTTGAGGCAAAACAGGTAAAACGGGATACAACAGGAGAAGTGAACGAAAATGTACTCCGCATTATCGAGAATATGAATGCGAGTGTCAGTTATAACTTTGCGGCTGACCGATTTAAACTTTCTGATCTAAACATGTCTGCAAGGACATCTCTGGTCCCCAATGTCAATTTGAATACAAGCGCACAGTTTAGTTTTTATGACCAGGATAATGAAGGCAGACGTATTGACCAATACATCTGGGAGGATACAAACAGATTCGCAACACTTACAAATTTTAATATTCAAGCGAACACAAATTTTAGTGGCGGAGATGGTGGGGTCCGTGTTTCGCCAGGGCAAGGGACTTATTACCCGGAGCATTATGATCCCTACGATCAAAGTATTTTTAATACGATTGATCCTCGCTTTAATGAAGATCCGATTACACCCCTCACCGTTCCCTGGTCTGTTGATATCCGTTTTAGTTACCGGTGGCAGCGAACAGCTACTAACGACATTCAGCGCAGGGCAGAAATAAATGCAAACAACCTAAGGGTAAGAGTTACGCCTGAATGGCAGCTCAGTACCTCCTTAGGTTATGACTTTATTCAAAAAGAACTTACACCTGCCAGATTCAGTATAACACGAAACTTGCACTGCTGGAACCTTTCTTTTGACTGGAACCCCTTTGGTGATTTTCAATTTTATATGTTCCGGCTCACCGTCAATGATTCTCAAATACGAAGTCTTTTTCAGAATCTACCCGGCTTGAACAATCTGGAAAGAAGTTCCAGCCCGATCAACCGCAGTGGTGGTGTTGGCGGTGGGCTTGGTTGGTAGGTGGGGCAGCTCCCAGTGCTTAAAGGTTATTCTGAAGCAACGCGTTTTCTCAGGGACATTTTAGCTTCGTAGCGGTTGCCTTCCCGTAGCAACTCAATCTTCATCTGATCGCCTTCATCGTATTCACGAAAGAGGGCCCAGGCATGGGTCTTGCCGTGAATAAATTCAGTGCCTATACGCATGATGATATCACCCGGTAAAATCCCGCTTTCATATGCCGGGCCATCTTTGTTGACGCTGGTGACGAGCAGGCCGCGCATCGCAGAAAGATTGTACTTATTGGCGATATCCTTGTCTATGGAAACCACATCAAAACCGGGATCGTAGTTTAAGGCAATTTCACCAGATCCAGCCAGATAATTTATGATTTTCACCACCCGATTGCTGGGTATAGCGAAACCAAGGCCGACAAAACCATCACTGGTTCCGCCTGTGTAAATAAAAGTATTTACCCCAATAACCTCGCCGTTAGCGTTTAACAGAGGCCCACCGGAATTGCCACGGTTAATGGCTGCATCTGTCTGGATCATGTCCAGGTACATTTTAGGTTCGCGTGGATTGGGTTGGAAGTTACGTTTAGTAGCGCTAACCACCCCAACGGTTACTGTAGGTTGACCATCTTCAAATAGCCCAAAAGGGTTACCTATGGCGATAGACCATTCACCGACAATTACATCTTCCGAGTCACCGAAATCCAGAAATGGAAACTTTTCGTCAGATTGTATTTTAAGTAAAGCCAGGTCGGTATATTTATCGGCACCAATAAGGCTGGCGTCATAAATTTTTCCTGCTTTAGTAGTAATTTTGATTGTTTTGGCTGATCTGCCGCTTAAATGTTCATTGGTAACAACATGTCCCTCTTCTGAAACAATAAATCCTGAACCCAGACTTTGGAATTCCCTCTGGTGTCTGGGGTTGAGGAAAAAACCATAAAAAGGATCAAATTCAAGCTGAGTGCCTTCTTCAACCTCAGTAACCGTAATGCCTACTACAGCATTGCTCGCGCTTTTTACGGTATTGGTTATGGCATTCTCCCGGCTAATTGATATCGGATTCTCCTGAGCGGCTTCATTTGAATTACCCGTTGAGGAAAAAAAGGATGTGGATCCTTCGATGTTGTCATCTTCGCGTTCACTGCTGCGTTCATCCTCTTCAATGTTATGAGAACAGGCCAAAGGAACAATCAGTAAAATGGAAAATGTAAGGGTTTTCCAGTGTATAGAGTATGGTTGTTGAATTTTCAAAATGTTGGTGATAATTGTTAATGCGAACTGCTAAGCTGATCGATCGTCACTTTTACCAGATCGTCTACTGCTTCCCGAATTGGGCCGGGGTGCCATGAACCGGCGGCTTTTTTATGCCCACCGCCGCCGAATTGCCTGGCTACCAAATTTACGTCAACATCTCGTTTCGCCCGTAAACTTATTTTGATTTTACCTTCCAACTCACAAAAAATTATGGCAGATTTTACAGTAGCAATGCTGAGAGCATGGGAAACAAAACCCTCCAGATCGGAATAGGTACAACCGGTCTTCTTTAGCATGGCTTCAGTAACGGTCATGGTGCTAATTTGATTGTTATGGTGCAATTCTACCCCGTTAAGAGTCATGCCGAGTAAGTGAAGTTGGTTTAACGTCCAGTCGTCATAAATACGCTGATGGATTTCATCCGGACTAAATTGGCCAATCCTAAGCAGGTCGGCCAGGACCAGGTGAGTTTCGTGGGTGACCGAGTCAAAGCGGAATGATCCCGTGTCGGTCATCATACCTGTGTAAAGCGCACGGGCAATATGGCCGTCAATTAAATGCAGATCTCCCTGCTGGAACAGGTGGTAGATCAATTCGGCCGTGGATGATGCGGTTGGGACAGAGTAGGCTAAATCAAAAATATCAGCCGGATCCGGATGATGATCAATCAAATAAAACGGTTTATCGGCTGATTTTAAATACTCTGCAAAAACACCGAACCGCTCAAGTGAGTTTCCATCCAGGAAGACAATAGCTTCACATCGGTCAAGGAAATCACGGTCGGGTTTCTCGATTGAAAAATACTTATTCAGCCACTTGAGGTTGCTTTTAAGTTCGTCGTCATTGAAACATCTGGCTTCAATACCATTCTTTTGGCACCATAAGCCCATAGCGATTTGCGACCCTATAGCATCGCCGTCAGGTCTGACATGTGAAAAAATGGCAAGTGAACGATACGTTTTTAATTTTTGGCTGAGTTTATTGATCATTGTGTTATGCTATTAATCTAAATTAACAAGAAGTTCTCTTTTGTAGTCAAGATATTATGAGGTATTATACGCTCACTTTATTAAAAAACTAATCCCCTGAAAATACGTCTTAAATGGGAAAGTATTCCGCGTTTATCCTGTGTGACGGTGAACCGCCGACAGAGTCATTATTTCATACTTATAATAATCTTTGTGACGTATGTATAGCAACCGACGGCGCTGCTTTAACAGCTTTGCGTTATGGCATCACCCCGGATGTTGTAATTGGTGACATGGACAGTTTTGTACCCCCAGCGGGTTATCTGGGAAATATAATTACAGATCCTGATCAGAACAGTAACGATTTGGAAAAAGCTTTGGCATATGCTGTGAAAAAAGGTATTGAAGATGCTGTTGTTTTGGGTGCCACAGGGAAGCGGCTTGACCATACTCTGAAAAACCTATCCGTCTACCGGCAGTTTAAGCCCAGGTTCAAAAAGTTAATATTTGAGGATGATTATGTAAAAATCATTCTTTTACCTCGTGTTTATGCTGGTCAGGTTGAAACCAGCAAAACGACCATCTCTCTTTTCCCCCTTTCGGGAGAAGTTACCGGCGTCACCACAACCGGTTTAAAGTATAGCCTGAACAATGAAGATCTGATAAACGGTGTGCGGGACGGATCTTCCAATGAAACGACGGGGACACATTTTGAGATAAAACATAGCAGCGGTGATCTGCTGTTGTTTCAGCCTCAACGGCACAAAGGCTCAAAGTTTCTAGAGAAAGAAAGTAATACATAAATTTGGAACTTCAATTTACCCAATTTGACTGGCTGTTAATCGCCGCCTATTTTGTTCTGTTAATTTTCCTGAGCCTAAGAAAAAACTGGAAATCTGTTGATGAGGAAAGTTATCTGTTATCAGGCAGAAAGATCACACTTCCGGCTTTTGTGGCCACACTGGTGTCTACGTGGTATGGTGGTATATTGGGTGTCGGAGAATACAGTTATCAATTTGGGGTTTCCCAGTGGTTCATTTTTGGATTTCCGTTTTATGTGTTTTCTATTCTATTCGCCGTTTTTTTGGCCGGTAAGATTAGAGAGAATAAAGCTTTGACCATTCCGGAGGCTATTTCCAATAAATATGGGGCCAGGTCGGGTGCCATAACTTCAATTGCGGTTTTTGTACTGGTAAGCCCGGCTCCCTATATTTTGATGCTTGGCCTGCTCATTCAATTCATGCTTGGCGGGACCGAGCACTTCCTCACCTATGCCATTTTAGTGGCCTTGTTTTCGGTGGGCTACGTAAGTTTCGGCGGTTTTAAGGCGGTGGTAAGAACCGACATGTTCCAGGTTATATTGATGTTTGCCGGCTTTTTTATCCTGGCTTATTTTGCAACACAAATATTTGGTTCTCCGGTTATGCTATGGCAGGAACTACCTGATTTTTATAAAGATATTACCGGCGGCCACTCCATTCAATACATACTTGTATGGTTTTTCATCGCCCTGTGGACTTTTGTGGACCCGGGCTTTCATCAACGTGCCGCGGCGGCAAGGACTCCGGCCATTGCCAGGAAGGGTATTTTTATATCCGTATTTTGCTGGTCTATTTTTGATTTCTTTACCCTCCTCACCGGCCTTTATGGTGTCGTTATACTCAGTGAAATCGATAATCCCATACTGGTCTACCCTTACCTGGCCAATACAATTCTTCCAATCGGGTTCAAGGGGCTTTTCTACCTGACACTGATTGCTACAATCATGTCTACCATGGATAGTTTTTTATTCCTATCAGGGCAAACGCTCGGCAGGGATTTATTAGCAAAATATATTACGGCCATTGACAGTGTCAACCTTACCAGGTTGTGTATCTTTATTTCCGCTGTTTTGGCTATTCTTTTGATTTATATTTACCCAAGTGTGATTGCCCTCTGGTATGTGATCGGCTCGGTAATGATCCCGGGTTTGCTTATCCCTGTGTTAGGCATTTACATCAGGTTTTTTAGTTTGGCCAAAGAATATGCTTCTTATGCCCTGACTATTCCTATTTTAATTTCACTGATCTGGCTTATTGCCGGTTCGATTGCAACCGACGATTTATACTCCCAGTCATTTTTGGGTATCGAACCATTTTATCCTGGATTGCTGACAAGCGGAGTTATTTGGGTAGTGGGTAAATTAAAGGATAAAACTGAAGTCAATGCTAAAGTATAAGGCATTTAAATGCAATCATAAAACCCTGCTGATAGTTAACAAGTAAACTATTCTACCAACTAATGTAATAGCATGGATATTCTGAGAATTATTCTGTCCGTAATTATACCACCTATAGGGGTCTTCCTTCAAGTGGGTATCGGTCTTCATTTCTGGCTTAATATTGTCCTTACTCTGCTTGGCTATGTACCGGGCCTAATCCATGCTATTTATATTATTGCAAGCCGGTAAAGCTACTGATTCAGTTTTGCTACAGGATCACCAGTATTTTTTTACCTGAGTGCAAGCGGGGCAGGGTATGCTTGTGATTAAATATCCGTCAAGAGATGAGAGAGATTGAGTTTGTGGATCGGGATGAGGTAGCTTTGGTAAAATACATCCTTGTGGATGCCGTAAACGCCAGTCCCCCGAAAGTCAACCACACAAAGATGATCTACAATTTTGATAATCTCGCCAATTCCGTAGAACTCCGGGCCAGGACCATAATAAACGAGGTCACCCACCTGAAGGTGGTTTGCAGCTCGTCGGTGAAATGGCATTATCACAGGCAGGCGATCGATTCGGTATGGAAGTCGTTCTAATTGCATTATGAATTAAAATATAGGCATTATTTTCTATCCAATGGTAACAAAAATCTCTCTGTCATTTCCACTCTGGTGTTTCAGGTAAATGTGTATCGCTTGTTCCGGTATGATTTCAGCTATTTTTTCAGGCCATTCAATCAGGCAGATGCCATCCCCGTAGAAGTATTCTTCTACACCTATTTCCAGAGCCTCTTTAAACGAATTAATTCTGTAAAAATCAAAATGATAAACGGGTGTAATGGCCCGGTATTCATTAATGATTGTAAATGTTGGAGATTGTACTTCATTCTCATCCAACCCAAAGCTTGAAGCGATACCTTTAACAAGGTGGGTTTTGCCCGCCCCAAGATCTCCATATAAACAAACGACATCACCGGACTTGAAATTACGGGCAATCTTTCGGCCAAATGCTAATGTCTCCTCGGGAGAGTGGCTTATAAGTTTATTATGTTCTTCGATCACGTGTACTTGTGGGGTTTAACGGGCCTTCAGTGTGGCTACAGGCAAAATCATTTCTTCCATAGAAGCACCACCATGCTGAAAGGTGTCTTTGTATTTATTTTGGAAGCGATGGTAATTCGTCGGGTAAACAAAATAATAATCTTCCTTGGCTATGATATAGTTGGTATTTCTGTTTCCTGCCGGAAGTTTATACGCTTCAGGGTTATCAATATGAATAGCCGCATCTTTGTCGCTCTTCAGATGCCGTCCATATTTATATCGTAAACTGGTAGAAGTGTCCCGATCACCAAGTACTTTAGTATCGCGGAGAGAGCGTACTGATCCGTGATCGGTAGTCACAATGATGGTTACGTCCTGATCTACCAAGGCCTTGAACATCTGGAACAGGGTAGAGTGTGCAAACCAGGTTTTTGTGAGCGACCGGAAAGCAGCCACATCGGGTGCAATTTCTTTTAAGACTTCCGAGTCGGATCGCGAGTGGACCAGTGTATCCACAAAGTTGTACACAAAAGCGCTGAGATTGGTTTGGGTATAGTTTAATACTTTATCAGCAACACGTTTACCCTCTTCAGTCTGAAGAATTTTTTCGTATTTTGGAGTGAAATCATATTTTAACCTTTTAAGTTGATGTCTAAGTAATTCGTCTTCATGCTGGTTCAATGAAGTTTCATTTTCATTCCCATTGGTCCACAACTTCGGATAATTTCTATATATATCTGAAGGATATAATCCGGCAAAAATAGAGTTTCTCGAATAAGGAGTTGCTGTAGGGAGTATGGAATAATAGAAATCAGTTTCAATCTGATAATATTCCTCAAGCATACTTTCGAAAACCAGCCATTGATCATAGCGCATGCAGTCTATGACAAATAAAAATGTAGTTTCACCTTTATCAACGTGCGGTAACACATATTGCTCCATTACATCAGGTGATAAAGCCGGTCTCTCGGGAATGGCCTCACCCAGCCAGTGACGATATTCGTTCTGGATATAGCGGCCGAACTCAAGATTAGCCTGTTGAACCTGATCATCCAGGACCTGGCGAAGGCCTTCATCGCCACGTTCCAGCTCGAGGTCCCAATGCGTGAGCTTTTTGTAAATAGCAATCCATTCTTCCCAGTCGGGCTGGCTATTAATTTGTGTCGTAATCTGGTTAAAACTTTGAAGGTAAGTTTGGGATGACTTCTCATCGCGGATACGGTGCCTGTCAAGAATCCGCTTTATGGTAAGCAGTAATTGATTTGGATTTACCGGTTTGATTAGGTAATCCGAAATTTTACCGCCTATGGCATCCTCCATAATAGATTCTTCCTCACTCTTGGTGATCATTACCACAGGCAAAAATGGTTTCAGCTCCTTTATATGGGAGAGGGTGGTGATGCCGTCCATTCCAGGCATTTGTTCGTCCAGAAATATGATATCGAATTTTTTTTCCCGGATCATGGTGATTGCGTCTTCTCCGTTGGAAACAGGAGATACGTCAAAACCTTTGTTCTCCAGATAAATAATATGGGGCTTAAGCTGATCGATTTCATCGTCAGCCCACAGAATAGTTGTACTCATAAATAAGGTTGGTAAGTAAGCTACAGTTTAATAATTGGTTTAATCTGTTTAAGTCTGGCCGGTCCTATTCCATGTACGTTACGAATTTCCTCCACCGTTTCGAAGGCTCCATGCTCATCACGGTACCTGATTATCCGCTGCGCGATCACAGGTCCGATACCCGGCAATTGAATTAATTCATACCGGTCGGCTTTGTTTATGTTGATTTTATCAGACTCAACTGTGCTTCCGGCAGTATCCGCCTCAACGCTTGCGGGCTTTTCTTCAGTAGTTACAAACGCTTCCTTTGGTTCTTTAGTACCTGTTTCACGTTGGGGATAATATTGGGCAGATAACCTGGATTCCTCCTCGTACCTAATGGTACTCAGCCTGTTAAACTCAGCTTCGATGGGTTCATAATGACCATTATCGAACTTATTAGATGGCTGCCAAAACATCCGTGCAGAGCCAATTAAAAGAAGGGCGGAAAAAAGGATAATGATCAATATTCGCTCAGCCGGCGATATTTGTAAACGATCGGTCCAATAAAATAAGGTCTTTTTCAAGATGATTCCCGGTTTGGTATGAATTAATACCTATAGGATGTACCAAAACCGAAAACCTTGCGATAATCTTTTATGGGATTTAAATATTTTTTATCACTATAGGACCAGGCTCCGAAGCTAAAAGCCCATGGAGTGAGGGTACCTTTTATTATTTATCGTCGTCTATATCAATTTCGATATAATCTTTATTGATCTCCTGCTCATCCTCTTTCTCATTTTTATAACGTTCAACAATGATACTGGCATTGCTGACCATCACAGCAACAGCGCCAATGGCCGTAATTAATGGTGCCAAAATAAATAACCCACTGGCCCCCGCAACACCGAAAGTGAGAGGTGTTTCGACTAGCGTCCGTCCGTTGCGGCCTTTGATCATGATCCGGCGGATATTGCCTTCCCTGATTAACTGTTTCACCCGGCTCATAAGTTGAGTGCCTGAAACTTTGAATTCTTCAAAAATGGTTTTTGACATAGCAGTTACCTTAAGGTTAAGTGATTACATTTCATGTTGAATATACGTTTTCGGTCCGGCTAATGTTATTAAGCTTTTCTCAAAATATGCTATCAAAATAAAATATTCTGAGAATTTAGCGTAAGGAAGTCTCTCTATGTTGCTCTTTATACGAAAGAGAACAAATAAAGATCCTTATGCTAGCTCATGTATTTTGCGCTTCAACTTTTGGAGTAGATGCCCATCTTATCGATGTGGAGTTGAATTATACCGGCGGAATGCCGAATTACTATCTTGTAGGCTTGCCCGACAAGGCAATAGTTGAATCCCGTTCCCGGATTAGCCCGGCCATAAAAAACTCCGGGGCCTCAATGCCGTATGGAACGGTAACCGTGAACCTGGCCCCGGCTGATCTCCCAAAAGAGGGGAGTGCATTTGACTTGCCCATAGCTGTCTGCCTGCTTGGAGTTTCACATCAAATTAACATGAATAAACTAACAGACACGGTAATCTTAGGTGAACTTGCCCTGGACGGTTCTTTACGGCCGGTGAAAGGAGTCTTGCCTATCGTTGTGGAAGCCAAAAAAAGAGGCTTGAAAAACGTAATCGTCCCCGAGAAAAACGGTGCTGAGGCCGGTGTTGTAGAAGGTATTCGTGTTTATGGACTGAAAAGCCTGGAACAGGTGATCAGTTGGTTAAATGATAAGGAAACGTTCGAGCCCGTTTTCGTTGATCTAAATAACCTGTTCAAAGAGGAGCAGTCCGACGAGATGGTAGATTTTAGCGATGTAAAAGGACAAGAAAATGTGAAGCGCTCTATGGAAGTAGGCGCTGCGGGCGGACATAATATTATTATGGTGGGCCCACCGGGTTCCGGGAAAACTATGATCGCGCGACGGCTCCCGTCAATCTTGCCGCCGCTTTCATTAGGAGAAGCCCTGGAAACCACAAAGATCCATTCTGTGGCCGGGATGCTTACCAATGGGAAGGCCCTAATTGCTAAACGTTCATTCCGATCGCCGCATCACACCATATCAGATGTTGCTTTAGTGGGCGGAGGTAGTATACCCATGCCCGGGGAGATTTCACTGGCCCACAATGGGGTATTATTTCTTGATGAGCTACCGGAATTCAAACGCAGCGCTCTTGAAGTTTTGCGCCAGCCTCTGGAAGACGGGAGTGTGAGCATTTCCAGGGCAAGAATGAGTGTAAATTACCCTTCAAATATCATGCTTGTAGCTTCTATGAACCCATCCCCCACCGGTGACTGGCACGACCCCTCCGATCCCAACAGTTCGGCACCGGCCCAGATGCAACGGTACCTGAGTAAGATTAGCGGCCCGTTGTTAGATCGTATTGACCTGCATGTTGAAGTGAACAAAGTCGGTTTCGATGAGCTTTCGGGGAAAGGTGAAGGAGAAAGCTCGGAATACATCCGTAAACGTGTTGTGGATGCTCGTGAAATTCAAAATAGCCGTTTTATGGGTGTAAAAGATGTTCACTGCAACGCCCAGATGAGTACTCGAATGGTAAGAAAAGTCTGCAAAATTGATCCTGCCGGATCTGCACTATTGAAAAAGGCAATAACCAGCCTGAACCTTTCCGCACGGGCCTATGACCGAATCCTGAAGGTATCCAGAACAATAGCGGACCTGGACTATTCAGAAAATATCAAAACCACTCATCTTGCTGAAGCTATTCAATACAGAAGTTTAGACCGTGAAGGTTGGCTCGGGTAAGTTTAAGCACTTAATTCGACAGTCTCTTCATTTTTCACAAGATCCTGAATAGCCTCAAAAGCGTTTAGGGTTTTTTCAATATGTTTAGAAGTATGGTTTGCCGTTGGGATCAGACGGATCAGTACCACACCTCGTGGCACTACAGGGTAAGAAACACCACTAACAAAAATACCGTGGCTTTCCCGCAGTTCGGTGATTATTTTGGCGCACAAATCAAGGCTTCCATGCGTAAGGACCGGGGTAATCGGGCTTTCTGAGGGTAACACATTATATCCAAGGTCTGTTAACCCTTTTCTCAATGCGATAGCATTCTCCCATAACTTATCACGCCATTCCGGATGTTGACGTATTTGCCTTAGCCTTTCCCGGGCCGAAATGACAAGGGCTATAGGCAGGGATTTTGCATAAATTTGGCTTCTTACATTTGCACGAAGAAATTCAGTAATGTGCGGCTCTGTTGAAAGAAAAGCTCCGATTAATGCAAAGGACTTGGCAAAGGTCCCGAAATAAATATCAATACCTTCATGGCAACCCAGTTCGGTGCCGGTTCCTGAGCCATCATGGCCAATCGTGCCGACGCCGTGGGCATCATCAACCATCAGGCGAAAGTTGTACTTTTCTTTAAGAGCGATAATCTCTTCGAGGTTGCCGAGATCACCGGTCATTCCAAAAACACCTTCCGTAACAACAAGGATCGATGATTCCGGAGTTGCCATCCGGGTTGCCCTGGAGAGCTGTTTCTCCAGGCTTTCGATATCATTATGCTTATATACAAAAGAGTCGCAGATAGCTAACTGCTTGCCATCTATAATACATGCATGGCTAAGTTCATCATAGATCAGGTAGTCGTTGCGCGTAAGCAGGGCAGGGATCACACTGGCGACTCCCTGGTATCCGTAATTCAATAGCATAGCTGACGGCTTATGAGTAAAATCAGCCAGCTCACGCTCCAGAGCTTCGTGCTCGTCGGAATTACCACTCATCATACGCGCTCCCATGGGCGTACTGTAGCCATACTTTTCTGCAGCTTCTACGTCAACTTTATGCACATCCGGGTTTGAGGCTATCCCCAAATAATCATTTACGCTCCAGACAATTACATCTTTGTCATTAAATTTCATTTCTGGCCCAATGGGCCCATCGAGCTTCGGGAATGTAAAATAGCCATGGCCTCTGGACACAACTTCACCTAAAGGCCCCGGGCGTCCTGCGATCTTGTCAAATAAATCCATAAATATGAGAAATGGGTAATAGAATCCGTATACAATAACAGTACCGATAAGCTAAATAAATACGGGGATAAATCAAATAAAATGATAAGTTTCAAGCATTATGTTATGTTTGTAAACAATGAAATTCACTTGTGTATTTCATAACCAGTTTTCTTCCAGTGATTTAATCAGAAGTCAGTTTCACCGTTAAAATAACTATCTTTAGGCTTCGTAACCGGAATCGAATATCTTCTTTAACAATCATGCTATGAACATTTACGCCATCATTATCCTTGCCGCGCTGCTGTTTGATTACCTGCTGAATCTTACGGGCGGTTATTTAAACTTGAAATCTTTAAAAAAAGATCTCCCTAAAGAATTTGAGGGTGTGTATGATGAGGACGAATATAGGCGCTCCCAGGAGTATACAAGGGAACGGGCCCGTTTCGGTTTCATCTCATCTACTTTCAGCCTGTTTTTTGTCCTGGCATTCTGGTTTCTGGGTGGCTTCAACTATCTGGACCAGGTCGTGCGCGACTGGGGATTAGGGCTTATCCCCACCGGACTTTTTTATATTAGCATTTTGATGCTTGGGCAGACCATTCTCTCACTCCCTTTCAGCCTGTACTCCACATTTGTAATTGAGGAGAAATATGGTTTCAACAAAACCACTCCAACCACCTTTGCAGCGGATATGGCAAAGGGGCTGCTGCTTTCCGCTCTGCTGGGCTTGCCGCTTCTGGCGGGTATTATCTGGTTCTTTGAATTCGCAGGCCTTTATGCCTGGCTGTATGCCTGGGGCGCGGCTACTGCTTTCATTCTGGTTGTACAGTTCATCGCCCCCACCTGGATTATGCCACTATTCAACAAATTTATACCCCTTGAAGGCGGAGAGCTTAAGCGAGCCATCCTTGATTATGCAAAATCAGTGGATTTCCCCCTTGGGGATGTTTATATGATAGACGGTTCCAAAAGATCTACGAAATCGAACGCTTTTTTTACGGGATTTGGCAAAAACAAGCGCATCGCTTTGTTTGATACTCTAATCGAAAAACACACGGTACCGGAGCTGGTTTCCGTGTTAGCCCATGAAATTGGCCATTATAAGAAAAAACATATCCAAAAAAGCATGATCATCAGCATATTGCATATGGGGGCCATGTTTGGCTTGCTACAGATATTCCTTACCAGCCAGGGGCTTTTTGATGCTTTTTATATGGAACAGACTTCCGTGTATGCCGGGCTGATTTTCTTCGGAATGTTGTTCGCCCCTATTGAAATGTTTTTGTCCATCTTCATGCAGATGTTCTCACGAAAGAATGAATTCGAAGCCGACCGCTTCGCAGCCGAAACCACCGGCGAGCCGGAAACTATGGTACAGGTTCTCAAAAAACTATCGGTAGATAACCTGTCGAACTTGACACCGCACTGGTTCTATGTCTTCATCAACTATTCTCATCCCCCGACAATGAAAAGAATAGCGGCGATAAGGCAGTATAGCGATAAGAAAAACCTTTGAAGGCTTATTTAATATCCCGAACCACTGAAAGTTCGATATGTTGCTCTTATTCTTAGTGACCTTTGTGCTCTTCGTGGTTTGAAAGAATTACCCTCTAAACGTTAAATTATCCAGCTTCTCCAGCATATCCCGGGTCATTTTTTTCAGGTCGAAATCATGCTGCCAACCCCATTCTTTCCGGGCCACCGAATCGTCTATGCTATGTGGCCAGCTTTCAGCAATTCTTTGCCGGTAATCGGGACGATAAGAAATGGTAAAATCAGGAATATGTTCTTTAATGGATGTTGCAATGTCACCCGGCGAGATACTGAACGCCCCTACGTTATAACTTGAACGAACTTTAATGCAATTAGCCTCAGCTTCCATCAATTGCATAGTGGCCTTGATGGCATCATTCATGTACATGAAGGGCAATGAGGTATCCTCGGCTAAATAGGATACAAACGATCCTTCTTTTAGGGCTTTGTGGTACATATCAACGGCGTAATCAGTGGTCCCGCCACCCGGAGGGGCACTGTGGCTGATCAGGCCCGGATAACGCAGGCTACGTACATCCACATCATAATGATCATGATAATATTCACACCACCGCTCCCCGGCCAGTTTGCTAATACCATACACGGTCTTAGGGTTCATAATAGTGACTTGGGGCGTATGATCAGAAGGCGTGCCGGGCCCGAAAACGGCAATTGAACTGGGCCAGAAAACTCTTTGGACCCGCTTTTCTCTGGCTATCTCCAAAGTATTCAATAAACCGGTGATGTTCACATCCCAGGCAAGCTTTGCGTTTTGTTCAGCTTTTGCCGAAAGGATGCTGGCCAGGTTATAAATCTGGGTGATCTCATGCTTTTTTATCAAATCAATGATGCTGTTAATCTTAGTAACATCCAGTGTTTCGAACGGACCATATTTCATAACGTCCGAAGATGCTTTTAAATCAGATGCTATAACGCGATCTCTACCAAAAACCCTTCTCAACTCCCCGGTTAAATCGGTACCCAGCTGGCCACATGCGCCTATAACTAAAATTTTCTCCATGATGGATTTTATGCTTTAAAAATTTCACACCATAATGCTTTTATGGGTCCATAAGTTAATCATAAAATTCTACCAATGAATGTTATGTATAGGAATAGATTAACCTTTTGGATCGTCATTAATTCCGGCAAACATATTTCATATATTACGGTTAATCTAAAAAGTAACGGGTAATTACTATATGTACAAAACGCTGAAGCCGGTTTTAGAAAAAGAACTGGAAACTTTGAAAAAGGAAGGTTTACACAAAACAGAACGGGTGATCACGACACCGCAGGGTGCTGAGATCAAGACGTCGGGCCAATCCGTCATTAATTTTTGTGCAAATAATTACCTGGGCCTGTCCTCCCATCCCAAAGTTATAAAGGCCGCAAAAAAGTATATTGATTCCCACGGTTACGGGATGTCTTCGGTCCGGTTTATTTGCGGAACCCTTGATATCCATAAAGAGCTCGAACGCAAAATGGCCGAATTCCTGGGTACTGAGGATACCATTTTGTACGCTGCCAATTTTGACGCCAACGGTGGCGTATTTGAACCCTTTTTTGGCCCTGAGGATGCTATCATTTCCGACGCTTTAAACCATGCATCCATCATTGACGGGGTAAGGCTCACCAAATCAAAGAGGCTGCGATATAAGCACAACGATATGGCGGACCTGAAGGCCCGGCTGGAGGAAGCTAAAGAGGCCCGCCACCGCATCATCGTCACGGACAGCGTCTTTTCCATGGACGGTACCATTGCTCAGCTAGACAAGATCTGTGACCTGGCTGACGAGTACAATGCTTTGGTCATGGTTGACGAGGCCCACGCCACAGGCTTTATGGGTGAGACCGGCCGTGGAGTTCATGAACTTCAAAATGTGACAGACCGGATTGACATCATTACAAGCACCCTGGGAAAAGCGCTCGGCGGTGCTTCCGGTGGATTTACCTCAGGTAAAAAAGAGATCATCGAAATGCTCAGGCAGAAGTCCCGGCCGTATCTTTTCTCTAACACGCTTGCTCCTTCTATAACCGGTGCGTCGATCGAGGTGCTGGACCTGCTTTCAAAAACCTCAGAGTTGAAAAATAAACTGGAGGAAAATACACGATATTTCCGGGAGCAGATGACCGAATTCGGCTTTGACATCAAACCGGGGCAGCATCCTATTGTCCCCATCATGGTATATGACGCCGCGCTTTCACAGCAATTTGCGGAAAAGCTTCTTGAAAAGGGAATTTATGTGATCGGATTTTATTACCCGGTAGTCCCTAAAGGACAAGCCCGTATACGGGTCCAGCTATCGGCTGCACATGAGCGAGAGCATCTAAATAAAGCCCTGCAAGCGTTTACAGAAGTAGGCAAAGAATTGGGAATCATTAAATAAATTGCGAACGAGCAATTACGAACTGCAAATAAACCACTTACCTCAACTATGCGTATAGAAACTAAATCCATTCACGCAGGCGCAAAGAATGATACCGATAACCGTGCCGTGACCGCCCCGATTTACCCCAGCACCATTTACCGGCACAAGGATGACAGCGCCGATCCTGCCGGCCACGTCTATACCCGCGCATCAAACCCGAACCGGGAAAGCCTGGAAGAGTTACTAACCGTATTGGAACAAGGGAAAAAAGCAGCGGCGTTTGCATCCGGTATGGCAGCAAGTACGGCGATCTTTCAAGCGCTTGAACCCGGTGTTCACGTCATTCTGCCGTTGGACGTTTATCATGGGACCCGCGAGCTTTTAACAGGCTTGATGAAACGCTGGAACCTGGATACCAGCTTCGTGGATATGACAGATTTGGACAAAGTTGGTTCAGCTATACAGCACAATACCCGGTTGATCTGGATTGAGACCCCATCAAACCCAATGCTTCACATTACAGACATTAAAAAGGTCTGCGAGCTGGCATCATCACGCGATATCACCGTATGTGTGGATAACACCTGGTCTAGTCCGGCATTGCAAAACCCGCTGGACCTCGGGGCTAATCTGGTTATGCATTCTTCAACAAAGTATTTATCGGGGCACAGCGATATCCTCAGCGGTGCGGTCGTCACAAAAGAAGAGAACGAAATCTTCGAAAACATCAGGTCCATACAACAGATCAGCGGGGCCGTTCCATCGCCCCAGGATTGCTGGTTGCTGCAGCGCAGCATAAAAACCCTTCCCTACCGCATGCGCGGCCATTGCGGGAATGCCGGTAAAATTGCAGTATTCCTGAATGATCACCCGAAAGTAGAACGGGTTTTCTATCCCGGCCTGCAATCTCACCCCGGTCACCTTATAGCCCAATCGCAAATGAGCGATTATGGCGGGATGATATCCTTCCAAATCAAAGGCACCGGGAATGATGCCATGAAAATCACATCATCTGCCCAAATCATCACCAATGCTACCAGCCTGGGTGGCGTTGAAAGCATATGGGAACAGCGGGTGCGCAGCGAGGCGGAAAATACTCAAACACCGGCCAACCTGATCCGCCTTTCGGTAGGCCTTGAACACCCCGATGATTTAATAGAGGATATTGAAGTGGCTTTAAATCAAGTTTAAACCATCCAAATTCCTTCCTTCTGTTAAAACAGGATGTTGATTGAAATCCATATCTCTCAGCTTAGGCGCTGCTAATTCAGGCTTATTCCAGGATGAGCATAAATCTCGTGTTATTCCTTGAAGATGCTGCTCATTAGGCCGGCCACATGTACGATACTTGAAGGCCAAGACCGGGTTTAATCAACCTTTGAAGAAAAACGTATTAAAAACATATCAAGGCCGTATCAACACCATATATATACGGCTTTGATACGGTGTTGATACGGCCTTGATACGTCGTTGATCAAAGCAAGCCCCGGGAATGGAGGGTAAAACGAATTCAGGCGAACAGCCTTGGTGTGCTGGAGTTATGTTATCAAATACTATATTCGATGGTCACCGGGGCATGATCGGACATATCCCACTCGGATTCTATTTTCGCGACTTTGGCGTTTTCCAGTAATGATGAGGTGGCCAGTTGATAATCAAGGCGCCAGCCTTTGTTCCTTGATTTGGCCGCGGCCCGGTAGGTCCACCAGCTGTAAAGATCGTGGGTGTCTGCGTTTAGTGTGCGGAAAATATCGGTGTAGCCGGCTTCAAGGAATTTGGTAAACCACTCCCGCTCTTCGGGCAAGAATCCGGATGTTTTTTTATTGGAGACAGGATTGTGGATATCGAGTTCTGTGTGGGCTATGTTGAAATCCCCGCAGAAGACGGTGGGCTTTTTGTCTTTCAGGAAGGGGGCGGCAAACAGATGAAAGTCGTCCATGAACTTGTATTTCTGTGCCTGGCGTACATTGCCGGTAGTTCCACTGGGAGCATATACCGAGAAGACCCGGATGTTTTTGTATTCCGCCATGATGACCCGTCCTTCGCTGTCGACCCAGTCCACACCCATGCCGCATTCTACATGCAGTGGTTTTTCTTTGGACAGCAAGCCTACGCCGGAATAGCCTTTTTTTTCAGCGCAATGGAACACACCGTGGTATAGCCCGTTATACACCGTTTCCGGAACCTGGTCTTCATGTGCTTTGAGCTCCTGCAGGCAAATGATATCGGGTTTGGATTTGGAGACCCAGTCGGCAAAGCCTTTACGGTCTGCGGCGCGGATTCCGTTGACGTTGTAACTGCTGATGATCATCGGTATAGAGGTATAGGGTATATGGGGATAAATGTATAGGGGGAAGAAGAAAATCCACCGGTCTGCGGTTGTGGGTTATTTCTTTTTTTTATTCCGGGGTTTTGCCGTTCCCGTTTGGATTGATCTCTGCTTTCAGGTCGACCATCAGCTGGCGGTGGTCGGCCATATCATCGTCTTTAAGGATGTCTTCAATTTCGCGGGGTTTGGGCAGATCGCTGATCGAATTAATGCCAAAATGAAGAAGAAATACGGATGTTGTACGATAAAGCAGAGCACGACCGGGCCCGTCGTATCTACCGGCTACTTCTATAAGATTTTTTTCAAGAAGCTGGCGAACCATATAACCCGAATCTACACCCCGCAGATTGTCTACTTCCGGTTTGGTGACCGGTTGTTTATAGGCAATGATAGCCAGGGTTTCCAGTGCGGATTGTGATATTTTTCGGTTAGCGTTCTGATGCTGAAAGGTCTTTAACCAGGGATGGAATTCGGTTTTTGTAGAAAACGTATAACCACCACCTATGTAATTGATGCTGAAAGTACGTCCGCTGTTTTCATATTCCGCGTTAAGGGAATTGATGGCTGTTTCGATCACCTCAGTCTTCAGAACGGCGTTTTCGACCGAGGACTGAATGGCCTGACAAATTTCTTCAAGTGTGAGTGGTTTGTTACCCGAAAAAAGTATGGCTTCAACGATGGAATGTAAGTTGGTCCCGTTGATTTTTAATGTATCCATAGAATGATTCAGCAGTAAAGGTGTGTTGGCTTTCGAGGTAACGATAAACGATACGAAAGTATGATGAATTTGACAAAGCCTGAATTTTAGAAATCGACATACAACAAGAATTCTTGTTTTGGGTTAACAGGAGCATTAGCAAAACGTAATTAATCTTGTTTAATCTTTTCATTATGCCTTATTTCGCTACAATCCCTTCGGGAAATAAAGTCTTTATTTTTTTACTGCCTTTACTTTTTCTTGTATCGACCTGTGATGATCAAGTTACAGGTCCCGGCCAGGATAATGGGAACGGAAATGACCATGATGAAGTCGGCCAATCTGCTCATTTAAAAGGCGTTGGGGAATCGGCCAATGACCTGCTATCGGGCGAAACCTTTGAAACCCTGATTGTTCAGGTCCAATATATGGAAGGCGCCGAGCCTACGGATGCGGCATTGGATAATCTTGGATCATTTCTTGAAGAGCGGGTACATAAAGCGAGTGTGGAGTTACGTGTAGAAGGACCGATCCCATCCGGCGGGAAAGAAAAGTACAGTATCAGCGAGATTCGTGATCTGGAAGATGAGCATCGCACGGAATACATTCGTGCTGATACGATTGCCACTTATTATCTTTATGTGGATGGTGGTTCGGACCAGGATTCTAACGGCAGTCACATATTAGGTGCTGCCTACCGCAATACGTCGATGGTCATGTTCCATGATAACATTGATGATGTTTCAGGCGGATTGGGGAAGCCATCCAAAAGGAATGTTGAAACTACCGTGCTGAACCATGAGTTTGGCCATATACTCGGGCTTGTGAATACCGGCTCGGAAATGCAGGCAGACCACAAGGATGAAGAGCAAGGTGCGCATTGCGACAATGGTAGCTGTCTGATGCACTATACCGCGAGGACCGACGGTATAGAAGCTTTAATAATTGGAGGGTCCGTTCCTGAGCTTGATGGGAATTGTATCGATGATCTGCAGGCTAATGGCGGGAAATAGGTTTTTAACGGATATTATCTTATAAAGGAATTACCTTAGATTCTTTCCATTGATCTGGTCTCCCGGCCGTAGAAACTATAGATATATTGCGGGCCATAAACTTTAAACCTTTAAAATGATCAATTTTATCAGCCAGCGCTTTTTTCTCTTTTACAGGCATTTCGTGATACATCAGGCTTAAGTGAGGTACGTAGCTTTCTGACTTGTGGAAAATTTGTTCGCACTGGTCGTAGAGCTTATATATTTCATCACTTGCAGAGTGCAAAAAAAAAGATTGAAAAAGGTTATCCTCAAAGCCTATGTCGCTGAGCTGAACTTCAAAAGGACTAAATTCAAGATGCTTCAGTTTAGCCTCTATCGTATCTTCTTTTATTTTCAATCCTTTAAGCAGGGTTATATGAGGTTCGAAAACCGGACTGTTATATTCTTTCGATAATATTTTTATCACCCGGGAAAGGTGATCGTATATTTCACCCTCCGGCTTTAGCCATAGTGAGTAAATAGGTTGGTCCATTTAGGTTTTTATGTTTTGATAAAAGAAAGGAGTTTTTATAATGTTATCTATAAAAAATAGTAAAGATGAATTTTAATTTCACCAGCGGAAGTTTTTAATAATTTACTTTCTTTTCTTTTTCTCTTTTATAGCATCTTCAAGGCTCACATCATCTTCAGGATAAAAACGCCCCCACTTCTCCTTTGGTGAATGCGGAGTGAGAAGGGAAACGATAATGAGTGCCAGAATTGACCCGGCTGCAGCAGGCAGAATGATGTAGGCCTCATTAAGCAACGGTGTTTCCATCACAGAATTGGCAATGGTAATGAATAGGGTGATTCCCATTCCCACGGCAATAGAAGATACGCCGCCGGCCACGGTGACGCGTTTCCATAAAAAGGCTGCCAGTAAAGCCGGCGTTAATCCGGCACCGACCATGGTATAGGCCGTAAATGCCATAGCCAGAACGGTATCAAACTGGGTAAGAAGCAGGTAGGCGAAACATCCCAGGATCACAACCATGCTGCGCTGAAAAAATATAATCTGTTTTTGTCCGGCATCGGGTTTAATAAAGCGCTGGTAAATATCCCGTGTCAGGTTGGTTGATGGGGTGAGCAGGAAGCTGTTGCCGGTAGAAGTAATTATAGCGACGGCTGCACAAAGCAGCAGGAGACCACCAAGCAGGGGAATGCCTACTTCGGTGCTGTAGCGGGCGGTATGCAGGATGATCTGTTCGGTGTCGACCAGGTTGAAATGGCTGTTGGCAATAATGGCCAGCGATGCTATGGCCGTCTCAACTATAATAGTACCAATTACCCACCAAACAACCGCTGTTTTGGCAGATTTTTCATTCTTAGCAGAGAAGAATTTCTGGTACATGTTGGATTCACCCAGAAGCAGAAAGAAAGTTGGGAAGAACACACCCATAGCCCACAGGAAACCGTGATCACCCATAATGGTAAACATTTCAGGTTCGAGGTTGGCCGAAAGGTATTCGGCTCCTCCAATATTGAAGTAAACAAGTGGTACAGCCACTACGATGGCAACTGTAATTACAGCACCATTGATCACATCCACGGCTACAATCGACATCATTCCTGCGAAGGCGGTGAAGCAGACAATAAATATTGCTGTAATGATGATCCCGGTTTCCAGCGACATATCGGTTACAAGGTCGAGTACAAAACCACCGGCACGAAATTGATAGCCTACTATAGTGGTGTAAGCTAAAATTACAACAATGGTTCCCAGGATCCGGGCCCATTTATTGTAGCGGAGTTCGAGGATGTCCGGAACGGTGAATTCAGCTATTCGTCTCACCCGCGCGGCGAGAAAAAAAACAATGACAATCCCCACCCATGCCCCTGCGGCCATCCAAAGTTCAGAAAAACCAACCTGCGCAGCGAGACCGGCACCGGCAATAAGGCTTCCCGAACCCAGCCAGGTGCATAATAATGTACCAACCAGCCGGTATGTAGGTACCGAACGTCCGGCTACCATAAAATCTTCCTGATCCTTGACCATGAAGCTCTTCCAGATGGAAATGCCCATCAAAAGTGCCAAGTATCCAATTACTACCCAGAAATAAATCACAAGAATCCTTTAGTTAAATCATAAAGTCATGAAAATCCAAACAGGACCATCAGTAAAAAGAGCAGGGTAAGTGTGTGGGGCACTTTCAGCTTCATAGCAATTTGGTTTTTTCTAATGGGAATATACGCCCGGCGATTGAAAAGCACGTAAATAACACAAACACATGCAAATAATTTATTAATACGAAGGTTAAAGGATGATAACCTGATTATATATATATCACAACTTTATTTAAAGACAGATTGCTGCTGAAAAAAAAACTTGAAGATACGACAAAAAAACAATATACTAAGACAGTTGTCGTAACAGATAAAACTTAACCAGAGTATGCTATGAATATTGTCAGAGAAACCAATGTTGCCTACATGGATGATCAGAAAACAAACGATCTGGTCAACATTGCCCGAAAAGGCCTTTCCTACGCAGAGTTTGCTCAGCTTTACGATATGGCCCCCTTTAAACTCAGCGATTGGGCCCATCTGCTCTCTCTTTCCGATAGGAGTTTGCAACGTTACCAGAAAAGCGGAAGCCATTTCTCAATGTCCGTTTCCGAAAAGCTATTGATGATCAGCTACTTAATCAACCGGGGGCGTTCCATTTTCGGTCATCCCGATCGTTTTTTTTCCTGGCTGCAAAAGCCTGCAGCCGCTCTGGGCGGCCAAACGCCCTTCAGCCTCATGGATAGCATATTCGGGATAGATATGATCCTCGACGAACTCGGCCGTATTGAACATGGCATTTTTTCATGATCGTTTATCGTGTAACAAAAGAGCGGTATGCAGAGGATCTCTCCGGCAAGGGAGCTGAACGTTTTGGCGGCCGGTGGAACAATAAAGGTGTTCCGGTAGTCTATACTTCGGAACATCGTTCTCTTTGCCTCCTGGAAATGCTGGTCCGTACACCTACAGATGTGATACCCAAAGATCTCGTGCTCGTTGAGATATTTATTCCGGATGATTGTAGCACATATTTTATTTCTAAAGATGAATTACCCCAATCATGGAAGTCTTTTCCACACGATCGTTTCATGAAGCAAATCGGTGATGAACTGTTGATAGCAAAGAAACATTTGGTTATCAAAGTTCCTTCCGTGTTAGTGGAAAATGAGTATAATTATTTAATCAATCCGTTTCATGAACAGGTTTCCGGGGCTTCGGTTAATGAGGTAAAATCTTTGGACCTGGATGCGAGGTTTTTTGAGTTTAGGGTATGATTTTGGTACATGGGCCTTACAGAGGTAAGAAAGATCATGGTTTTTAGCTTGATCACCATCCAACCTTTAAGTAATTTGTGACAATTTTGATTACATGTACCCAAGCCATCCCTTGAAAAAAACAAAATTACTGTTAAAAGAGGATTTAGACCGCACCCTCAAGCGGTTTGCTCATCAATTTGTTGAACCTTTCGATGATCCGGGCTCACTTGCCATTATCGGAATGCAAACCCGGGGCGTTCATATTGCCCGTCGCGTTCAGAAGAAGATCAAAGCCTTTTTTGGTCTTGAAGTTCCACTCGGTGTGCTGGACGTCACTTTTTACAGGGATGATTTTCGCACCAAGGCAAAAATGCCAACCGTGCAGATCACCGAAATACCGTTTGATCTATCTGGCAAAGATGTTGTTTTGGTGGATGATGTGCTGTACACCGGCCGGACGGTGCGCTCCGCCATGGAAGCCATTATGAGTTTTGGCAGGCCTAACAGCATCCGTTTCTGCTGTATGATCGATCGCGGCCATCGTGAACTTCCTATTTCCGCTGATTACGTGGGGATGCATGTTCCCACTCATGCTGATGAGGAGATACGAGTTGAAATGACCGAACTCGACGAAGAAGACGCCGTTTATGTGGTAAAAGCTGACAAGGAAATAGAATGACCCCTGCATCGGAGACATCATACAATTTTACCCACCGTCATTTGCTGGGCCTGGCCGACTATTCCAAGGGTGACATCCGTCACGTTTTGGACCAGGCGAAGAACTTCCTTGAAATACTGAACAGGCCGGTTCCCAAAATCCCAACGCTACGGGATAAGACCATAGTCAATCTTTTCTATGAAGATAGTACGCGGACCCGGCTTTCATTCGAACTAGCGCAGAAGCGGATGGGTGCCGATGTGATGAATTTTTCCAGCAGCTCATCCAGCGTTAAAAAAGGCGAATCGCTGAAGGATACCATTCGTAACATTGAGTCCATGAAAATTGATATGGTCGTTTGCAGACACCAGAGCCCGGGTGTGGCCCATTTCCTGGCCCGCACAGTGGATGCCGCCATCATTAATGCCGGTGACGGTCCGCATGAGCATCCTACTCAGGCCCTGCTTGATATATTTTCAATGGAGCAAAAGTTTAAGCGCCTGACGGGTTTAAAAGTCGCTATTATAGGAGATATCCTTCACAGCCGTGTAGTACGGTCAAATATACTCGGTCTCATCAAAATTGGTGCTGAGGTTGTTGTTTGCGGTCCTAAAACATTGATGCCGGTCTTTGTCGAGGAACTTGGCGTAGAGGTCTCTCACAATATTGAAGAAACTCTGGCCTGGTGTGATGTTGCCATGGCTTTGCGAATACAGATGGAGCGACAGGACCAGGGGCTATTCCCCAGTTTAAGAGAGTATCACGAACGTTTTGGAATAAAAAAGGTTCACCTTGAAAGATATCCGAACTTCACGATTATGCACCCGGGCCCTATCAACAGGGGAGTCGAACTTGAAAGCGAAGTGGCCGATAGTGACCGTGCAATTATTCTGGACCAGGTGACCAATGGTCTGGCTATCAGGATGGCAATTTTATACTTGCTATCGGGTGGTAACAGGGTTTAGAAATCTTCGTTTTCACAGTTATCAGCTAGTGATTTAATGATGTACGGTATTACCAGCATTTTTATAAATATAAAAAGGAATTGGCTTTGATGGCCCTTTATCGTAGAACGGCAGAATGCCGAAGAATCGTTGGTACAGGCAATAGGTGTTGGTGAAATAAATAATTAATTTCACATATGCGATTCGCTCTAATCACCATCTGTTTTCTGTTTCTTGCCCCCGGTAATGTTGAGGCGCAGTTTTATGATAATATATACCGCCCAACTCAGCCTGAGTGGCAGAAGCTTAAAACTCCACACTTTAACATCATTTACCAGCAGGGGGAGGATTCCGCTGCCGTTTACACAGGCCAGGTTCTGGAATTTCAATACGAACCCATTCAAATGCTGGTAGGCGGTGAACTGAAAAACCTGCCGGTAGTGTTGAATGGTTACAATGATCTTTCCAATGGTTTTGTATCCCCATTTAACTTTCGTATTGAAGTAGAAATCCCATCTACCAAAGGCAAAGGCATGAACCCGGCAACGGGAGGCTGGCTGGAGCATGTGTTGCCGCATGAACTGGTGCATGCCCTGCACTTCTCGGTGAACCCTGCCTGGGGGTACTCAAGTTTGGTGAATATTTTTTCACAGGACCTTGCCCGTTCTGTGCACCTGATCTCTCCTACGGGTATGACTGAAGGCATCGCTGTTTTCCATGAATCCAACGTTCGATATGAAAGAGGCGGCAGGGGGAATTACCCTTACTTTACAAATCGTTTTAATGCTAATTTTGCAAGCGGACACCGGTGGGGGATGGGAGAGATGCATTTTCCACCCCTAAGTTCACGTCCTTTTAACCGACATTACATTGGAGGGAACGAATTTACGCACTGGCTGCAATATGAATACGGGATGGAAATAATGCACGATAACATCACCCTGCTCGCTCGCTGGCCATTTTTCGGTTATGGATATTCCCTGAAACGCACCACGGGGAAATGGCCCGCCCAATTATATAGTGATTTTGAAAAGGTAAAAGAAATTGAAGAGGAAAAGCGCATCGACTCCATTAAGGCATTGGGCCCAACTGAAGAGAATATACAGGAAACGCATTTTGACGGCCCTGATCTCAATCGCCCCATTTGGTTTTCTGATAATGAAATTATCTATTTCGGCACATTTTATAATCGAAGGCCCGGGTTTTGGAAACTGGACCTGAGCACCGGGAAACAGGACCAAATACTTGAAACTCGTATTGTTGAAGATCACTGGTATGATGTCAATTTAGACAAAAGTACTCTAATGTATTCCCGCTATCGCGATCATCCCTATTACGGGAATACTAGCTTGATGGACTTATACGAATTCGATATGGAAACTCTGAATTCAAAACGCCTGACAAATCAGGAAAGGGTCTATGCACCTGTTTATTCCGATGAAGGGATTTGGGCCCTTCAAACCTATCACGAAACATCACAATGGGTGAAGGTGGATAGTGCCGGGAATACTGCTTCGGTTCTATCCATACGGCCTGATAATATCATTGAAGTGCGGCCAAATCCGCAAACTGACGAAATAGCGGTGGTTGCTAATCGAAGTGGAGTGCAAGCGTTATGGCTTGTGGAATCAGACAATAAAGAAATTACATTAGAAGGAAGTCCTATGATCTCTTTACCGGGGGCTTCCATTTTTGATGCAACCTGGAGTTCTGATGGAAGCAAGCTTTTGTTTTCGGCCGATTACGGCAATGTGATGAACCTGTTCGAATATGATGTATTGGGCCACCGAATAATGCAGGTCACCAACAGCTTGTTTAATGCTTTTGAGGGGTCATATTCACCTGACGGAGCAAGAATTGCTTACATTATCCAGGATGACGATTACCGTAAACTTGCGATCAGGGAACGCGAAGATTTTATCAATCGTGAAATTTCTACGGAGATTTGGGAAGGCCAGGGAAATGATTTTCAGGATCACTCCCGGTTGGCCGAACATCTTGATGATCAGTCTGGCGAATGGGAACGGGAGACCTTCCGCACGGGCTTGCGCTGGCTTCGCCCAAAGGCTATTTTGCCGGCTTATGAAGAGGCTTCAGGCCAGATGGGCCATCGTTTTGGGGCTTCATTGATGAGCGGAGACGTGCTTCGCCGGAATAGTTATCAGGCAACCATTAGCACATCGAACAACCGTCTGTGGTACGATGCATCCTACAGGTATTCCGGTTTTTTTCCGGGTTTTCGGGTGAATACCTATAATACCCCTACGCCAACGACCAATTTCTTATTTGAAGAACGAGGGGCCGGCATCGAAATCCCAATCGATATTACCACGGAAAGCAATACACGGTTTTCTGGTTTCTCCGTAATTCCCGGACTGCATTTTGCTGAAATAAGGGCAATAAATAATACAGGGACAGCAATAACAGAATGGGGTAATGCCACTACAGGATCTTTTTATACAGCTTATAACCATCGGCTTCAGCAAAACATTCGGGATGTGCAGCCCAATACCGGTGCGGTAATATATGCTTTAAACGAACTACGGTTTTCTGATGATTCATCGACAAGGTCTTTTCGTGCAGGCACGTCGGTTTATTCATCACCTTTGAGAAGGTACAATCAGTCACTACAGTTTGGGGCTGATGTTCTCGTTCAGGGGCAGCCTGGCATACGAACCGCTGGTTTTGCCTCAGAAGGTTTTTCAGAAAATGTTCTCGCCGGGTTGAACAACGCTTATAGTTTGCGTGCCCGTTATACTATTCCGCTATGGTATCCGAACCGCTCCTGGCTGCTTTTACCGGTCCAGGTTAACCATTTTTATGCAGTCGCGTTTTCAAATACGGTAGGGTCTTTAACAGAGGATGGTATTGACGATTTCTATAGCCAGTCGCGGTCGGTTTACGGACTAGGTCTGCGTATGAGCTTTGGTTTGTTTAATGCTCGTTTTGATATTGGTGTGGCTTTCGGTTATGAACCAACACGCTATTCGGTTAATCCTTTCGTTGGTGCCTTTTAAACATCTTGTTGCTTGCATCTATAAAATGGTTAAATTGACATAAATCTTAAACTAATAAAGTGCAATATGAAAAACCTGAAAACAGTAATACTACTCTCTACTATCATTGTTATTTCTTGCCATAATGCGCAAGCACAAGATGGTCCTGAACACCGGATGAGCCCCATTGTAATAGAACAGACTACCGTTGATGACGCTTATATGAAAGTTGTTTACGGACAGCCTTATAAACGCAATCGTGACATATTCGGTGAACTGGTACCTTACGGCGAAGTTTGGCGTGCCGGTGCCAATGAAGCTACAGAATTTACCCTTACTAGTGATATTAAATTTGGAGGCGAGGATCTAAAGGCAGGAACCTACAGTCTTTTTGCCATTCCAAACGAAGGTTCCTGGACAATGATCGTGAGCAGTCAGCTTGGCCAATGGGGAGCTTTTGATTATGATGAAGGCAAGGATGTTTTCCGTTTTAATGTGCCGGTGAAGAAAAATGATGAAGTTAGTGAAGCCTTCACCATCAAGTTTGCTGAAGATGGTTCTGCTTTAAATTTAATGTGGGATAACACAGCTGTTAGTGTGCCGGTATCTGTTGATTAATCGGTTTCGGGTAAAAACGCAAGTAAACGCAATATAAGATGCAGGATCTTGCGTCTCTATCCTTAGGTTAATTTCTGGTTCGGCGAATAAATTCTTCGCTGTCCACTTCCGGCCGCTCGTTGGCATTGGCGATTTCAATGGTGGTGGCGTAAATGACACGAGCTCTTTTTTCAAGTGCGCCGAACAAGATTTTATCGACAGTATCACTCCGGCGATGATAATCTTCATGAACACCACTAAAGAAGAAGATGAAAGGTATTTCCAGTCTGCCGAAGTTCCAGTGATCACTTCGCCGGTAAAATTGATTGGGGTCATCCAGATCATTGTAGCGCATGTTCAGATCAATATTAGCGCTTTTACGATTACCCTCCTGCAGGAGGCTGTCCATATCCGATGATATGATTTCAGCACCGATGATGTAAACGAAGTCTTCTTCGTCACGTCCAATGTGATGTTGATCGCGCCGGCCGATCATATCCATGTTAATGTTGGCCACAGTCTGCCCAATCGGGATGATGGGGTTTTCCGAATAATAACGTGAACCTAGAAGTCCCCATTCCTCAGCCGAAACGTGAAGGAAAAGGATACTTCTGCGAGGACGTATACCGAATTCGGCCGCTTTTGTAAGGCTGCGGGCAATATTGAGCATTGATACGGTTCCACTTCCATTATCATCTGCACCATTGAAGACGTAATCACCGGTTTCGTCTGGAATATTTGTTCCGAGGTGATCGTAATGTGCCATAAGAACAACAACTTCATCCTTTAAGTCAGGATCGCCGCCTTCGAAATATGAGACTACATTCTGTGTTTCAATGGGGTCTTCGTCTATTTCAGGCTCAGTTTCAAGATAGGCAGTGGTTTTGTAAGATTGGAAATTGCGCAGGTCATCAATCATATCATTTTTAAGGCTCATCAATTCATCAGCGCCGCCTCTGATATCCAAAATCCCGGCAGCAAATTCCGGACTTACGCTTAAATAAGCTCTTGAAAAACTTTGTGTGGCTGGTATATTATTAAGTGATAAAGACAATGGAGTGCCAAGTTGGAGGCTGCTAATTTTGGATGCTTGCGTATATTCATCTTCATCCATTGATGGAATGACAATAAGTCCGGCAGCGTTTCTTGTCATAAGAATTTCATTTAATCTGGTACTGTTGTCAAAATCCGGATCAACAAGCGTATCACCATCAACTATATTTGGAATATCTTCAAATACCATTACCCATTTACCGCTCATGTCCTTAGAACGTATATTATCAATATTACGAGCGGCATCCACCACTCCAAAACCGGCAAACACAATATCTCCTTTCAACGGCTGATCAGCCCCCGTTAACCGGGTATATGGAGCAGCTTCACCATGTTGATAAATGCTCTCATTGATAAGCGTAGTATCCGAATTGTTAATGACAGATGTTCGAAAGGTAATATTCTTGAGAGTGCGGGAATTCAGATTGAAATGCTGAAAGTAAGAACCATCATCTCCGATAGGAGTAAGGCCGATCTTTTCATGATAATCTGCAAGATAATTGGCTGCTTTTTTTAGCCCATCTTCTCCCGTTCCACGACCTAAAAGAGAATCATGGGCAATAACCTCTAAATGATTACGCAGGTAATCAGCCGTTATTAATTCTTGAAATGAATTAAGGTCAACATCAGCCGACGTGCTTACAGCCTGGTTTTGAGCGTAACATGACAAAGCTGAAAAGCAGAAGATTAAACTCGTATGAAATGCACGCATGATGTTATTGGTTGGATGGTGAGAATATTGTTCCCGTCTCCGTTGTAAAAGTAATCTTAGATGCCGAAATTTGACAGACAACCATTTAGAAAATGAAAGTCTTCACACTTTGTACACAGGCAAGTCGATTTCGAAGCTAGTGGAATTATCACCGATATATATGATTAGCTCCTTCTCCTTTGCCATTTCAAGGATGGCAAGAAAGGTTACAACAATCATAATTTTGGCATTAAGGTCAGTACACAGGTTGTTAAAAGTAAGACGTCCATATTTTTGCAACTTCCCCAAAATGTACTCACTTTGCGTTTCTATACTGGTTTCAAATTTACCAACATCGTGATAAGGTATCTCCGGTTTGTCGACCATGGCATGCTTAAAGGCTGCAATTAAATCCAATAGCGTGATTTCTTTCAACCCTTCGCCGCTGTGTTCTGGTTCGAGCTGGTCTGGTGCATTATAGCCACGATAATATTGCTCGCGCGTTTTGTGGTCGAGCACGGTCATTTCCCCTGCCATTTCCTTGTACCGTTTATACTCCAGCAGACTTTGAACAAGTTCAAATCTAGGGTCGTCTTCGGTAAGTTCGTCATCGTCGGTTTCTGGTTGCGGCAGCATTAATCGGACTTTAATAGACATTAATGTGCTGGCCATTAGGATGAACTCGCTGGCTACGCTTAAATCCAGTTCATCCATGAAGTGGATATACGATAAAAATTGTTCCGTTATGTAGGATATAGGAATATCGTAAATATTGAGCTCATCTCGTTTTATAAAGAAAAGCAAAAGATCGAGCGGCCCTTCAAAGTTTTCTAGCTGAACCCGGTACATGTTTATTGTCCTTTTTACGGTACTTGTGATTTGTACCAATTTACTGTTTTGGCAAGGCCGGTTTCAAGATCATAATTAAGTTTCCATCCTAAATCCCGCTCAATTTTTTTGGTGCCAATTACGCTCCGCTGCTGTTCACCTGGCTTGGCCTCCGCATGTCTCAGCGGCAAAGAAGAGCCCGTAGCTTCCTTCAGCTTCAGGAATAACTCAAGCACACTGGTTTCTATGCCAGTTCCAACATTGAATGTACCTGTTCCCTTATAATCTATAGCTTTTAAATTTGCTTCCACAACATCACCCACATAGACATAATCCCGGGTTTGCCCTCCACTTCCGTTGATAAGACAGGTTGTATCGGCAAGCATGCGTTCAATAAATATGGCAACAACACCTGCCTCTCCGTGGGCATTCTGGCGTGGACCGTACACATTGGCGTAGCGGAGGATTACGGAGTCAATCCCGTGGGTATTCTTATAAAAATTAAGATAATGCTCAGCAGTGAGCTTGGTAATGCCATAAGGTGATAATGGCCTGGTGAGATGATCTTCATCTTGTGGTACATAATCCGGTTCCCCGTAAATTGCGCCTCCTGTGGATGAGAATACTACTTTCTTTAGGCCGTGTTGTCGGCCTGATTCCATCAGATTCAAAAAACCAATCACATTGATGTCGGCATCAAAACCAGGGTCAGCTACTGATCTGCGAACATCCATTTGTGCCGCACAGTGCACCAGAACTTCAAACCTATGTTCTTTCCATAGGGCCGGAATCTCCTGACCGCGTATATCTTCTTTATGAAAAACAGCTTTAGGATTGAGATTTCTGATGAACCCACCACTTAGGTCATCAATAATATGAACATTATGTCCATCGTTTACGAGTGCGTCAACGATGTGCGAGCCAATAAAACCCGCTCCTCCTGCGACAACAATTTTCATTTAAAATCTTTAGATGAATAATATCTTAATTCCAGTGGGTAAGATAACAAAAGGATATAAAAACACATGATAAATGATAATATTCTGTTCAGATGTTTTTCTAAAAACTAACCGGCCATAATTTTTTCTCCATAAAAAAGAGCGTTATTCCTTACCTTACTTTACTAATTTGACCATTCTACAGTGAGAATAGAAATTCTGAACTATATCCTTGGTTGTCTTTTTCACTAATTAAACTATGGGACATATGAAAACTGCTTTCTACAACATCCACCAACAGCTAAATGCTAAGATTATTGATTTCGGGGGTTTTGACATGCCCGTACAATATTCCGGCATTCAGAAGGAGCATTTGGCTGTACGAAATGCTGTGGGAATATTTGATGTCTCTCATATGGGTGAAATTTATATACGCGGGGAGAATGCTCTTAAAACGGTGCAATATCTTACGGTCAACGATGCATCTAAACTCTTTCCCGGTAAGGCACAATACTCTTGTATGTGCTATGAGGGCGGTGGGATTGTTGATGATTTACTGGTATACATGATCTCGGAAGACAATTACTTACTTGTTGTTAACGCATCCAACATAGAGAAGGATTACAAGTGGATGATTAAAAACAACAAGTATGATGCTGAGATTACTAACTTGTCGGATGATGTTTGTCTCCTGGCCATTCAAGGGCCTAAAGCCCCCGAAGTCGTGCAGAAGCTGACGGATCTTGATTTATCAGTCATCAAATTTTATTCCTTCAAGACCGGTCCACTCGCCGGCTATAATGATGTGATTATATCGGCTACAGGTTATACCGGAGAAAAAGGATTTGAGCTCTATTTTGATAAGAACAAAACCTCACCCGAAAAAGTCTGGAATGACCTGATGGTAGCCGGCCAGGAATTCGATATCCAGCCGGCTGGGCTTGGGGCCCGGGATACTTTACGTTTGGAAATGGGGCTCCCGCTGTATGGTAATGATATCAGCGCTGAAACAAATCCTATTGAAGCGAAGCTGGGATGGATAACTAAGCTCGATAAAGAAGAGTTTATCGGTAAAGAGGCTTTGGAAGAAATCAAGTCTAAACCACTCCAAAGAAAGCTGATCGGTTTTAAAATGAAAGAAAAGAAAAAATTTCCACGAAAAGGATACCCAATTCACTCCGAAAAGGGAGAAATTGTGGGGGAAGTTACCAGCGGCGGTTTATCAATAAACCTGGGGCAGGGTATCGGAATGGGGTATGTACGTACCGATCTTGCTGAAGAAGGAACATCTGTTAATCTGATGATCAGAAACAAAGCGGAAGTTGCAGAAATCACAAAACCACCATTTATAAAAAAATAAAGTTAATGAAGCAGTCTATTGATGTATTTTCAACAGCCATTGCCTTTCAGGAGGATGAAGTTCAGGGTAAAACAGTTGTTGTTATTGATGTGCTTCGAGCATGTTCGAGCATTGTCACCGCATTAAATAACGGAGCAAAATCAGTGATACCGGTTGGAGATATGGGGGCTGCCGGACAAATTGCAATGAACCTTGACCCCACCTCATTCGTTATGTGCGGTGAGCGCGACGGCGAAAAGATTGAGGGCTACCAGCTTGGCAATTCACCTTTTGAATACAAAGAGGAAGTAATCGGAAAGAAAACCCTGATCCTAAATACAACGAATGGAACTCGTGCCATTTCCAAGTGCAGTCAAGCCAAAAAAGTTATTATCGGATGTTTTCTTAATCTGAATGCCGTTATTGAAGATCTAAAATCCACTGACGGCGAAATTATATTAATCTGTGCCGGATGGAAAAACAGAATATCTCTGGAGGATACACTGTGCGCCGGGGCCATTATTCAAGGCCTGTATGGCGATAATCTTGGTTTGCAATCAACGGATGGAGCTAAAGTAGCATTTGGCCTTTTTGGAAAATACGGAGATCAAATTCCTGAGGTTGTTCAAACTTCAAACCATGCTACGAGGCTTAAGGGATTAAACAGTTCAGATGATATTGCTTATTGCACTCAGATTAATAAAATTAACAAAGTACCCTATTTCACAGAAGGCATCATAAGTTGAGCAATGGCAAAAAAAAATAACACTAAAAAACCTAAAGAAAAATCAAGATTTCTTGCTTCCAGACGTAAGATCGAAGTTCTGGGAGTCATCATCATGGCTATTGCCGTGCTGCTGGCCATCAGTATCGTTACTCACGAAAATGAAGACTATACGGTAATCAGCAGTGTCAGTGTCGAAACCCTATTTCAATTTGACAGTGGGCCTGCCCTTCGTATACAAAATGGACTGGGGCCAATGGGTGCCTACATATCTCATTTATTTTCGTATATGATGTTTGGGTACACCAGCATGGTTATTGCTCTCCTCCTTTTGGTTTATGGTTGGTATACATTTCGTCATAAAAAGTTTGGTCCGGTGCACCCTTATGCTGTTTATTTGGTTTGTGTGATGATGTTGGTATCCGCTATCATGGGCTATATTCAGATGGAGGGGATTGCTGAAACGATATCATGGAGTGGTTCATCCGGCCTCGCTGTTGCCGAATTTCTTAGGGCCACTTCCGGGCAATACGGACCTATCGTTATTCTGGGGTCGCTATCTATCATTTGCCTTCTGTTTGGCTTGGGTAGCAGAACGCAGGACACGATTGACGGTGTGAAAGATCGCTTTGGTGAGATTATAGATGAACGGAAAAAAAATGGGGAACTAGCCAAAGAAAAAGAGCTTGAAGAATCCGATCATCTTAAAAATGATCGAAGTAAATTCAAAGACCAAAAAGACTGGACCGAGAATAAAACCAAAGCCACAAATAATGCTCCCGAAACTTCCGAGAAAATTATTTCTCGTTCAGAATTAAACGAGAGCAAACTACGTGAAGATAAGAAGGGTGAAGAGAATTTCGGAGAAGGGAAACCACCCAAAGCCAGTTTGGAGAAAAAGAAAAATGTAGGTGATGACGATGATCTTGAGATCTCGGTTTATGTTGGGAAACCTGACGAAGAAGCCGGGGACAGTGATCTGGAAAGAAAAAACAAAGACCAGGCCCTTCCAGTCATTAAATACAAGTTTCCAACTTTAGACCTGCTTGACTCCCCCCCCAACGAAGGAAACGAGGTTGATTTCGAGGAGATAAAATCCAACAAATTGATCATTCTCGACAAACTCAGAAGGCATGGAATTGAGATTACCGCCATTGAAGCCATTGTAGGCCCTACAGTGACGTTGTATGAGCTTCAGCCGGCCCCTGACGTTAAGATCAGCAAGATCGAGAGCTATGCCAATGATTTGAAGATGGCTATGGCCACACACGGCCTACGTATCATTGCGCCTATCCCGGGCAAATCCAAGGTTGGGATAGAAGTGCCGAACCGCAAGCGTGAAATGGTATATATTAAATCGCTAATACGAACAAAGCGATTTGTCGAAACGGATATGTCCCTTCCGATCGCTTTTGGGCGAACCATCGAGAATGAAGTGTTTATGATTGACCTCGCCACCCTGCCTCACCTTTTGATGGCGGGCGCCACGGGGTCAGGGAAATCAGTGGGTATCAACACGATTCTCACCTGCCTGCTGTACAAATGTCATCCCGAGAATCTCAAGTTTGTGCTGGTTGACCCCAAGAAAATTGAACTCGCATTGTACCGGAATATCCAGAACCATTTCCTGGCCACGTTACCAGGAGCTGAAGAGCCGATTATTACGGATACTACTAAAGTGCTGGAGGTACTGAACAGTGTCTGCAAGGAAATGGACACCCGTTATGAATTGCTTAAAATGGCTATGGTGCGCGATATCCGCTCGTACAATGAAAAGTTCAAAAACGGAAGCCTGGACGAAGAGCTGGAACATCGCCACCTTCCATACATGGTTATAGTTATCGATGAGCTGGCTGATTTGATGATGACTGCTGGTAAAGCCATTGAGGAGCCCATTGCCCGTATTGCCCAACTGGCCCGTGCTGTAGGGATCCATCTTGTGGTAGCTACCCAGCGTCCTTCAGTGAATGTTATAACGGGGACTATCAAAGCCAACTTTCCGGCACGGATCGCCTACCAGGTTGCCTCAAGAATTGATTCCAGGACCATTCTGGATACCATGGGCGCCGATCAACTGGTAGGCAAAGGCGACATGCTGTTTTCCGGCGGTGGTAAGATGATTCGTATCCAGAATGCTTTTGTCTCCACCGAAGAAGTCGAGAGAGTGAACGGCTTTATCGGTAATCAGGCTGGTTACACCCACCCCTATCACCTCCCATCTCCTGATAATGAAGAAAGTGCTGAGGTTGATCCCCTTGAAAAAGGCGAGCGCGATGATCTTTTTGAGGAAGCCGCGAAAGCAGTGGTATTGCATCAGCAAGGTTCCGTTTCTCTGCTTCAGCGAAAGTTGAAACTAGGTTATAACCGTGCAGGACGCCTTATTGATCAGCTTTATGCTGCCGGGGTTGTTGGACCTTATCAGGGAAGCACCGCCAGGGATGTTCTTATTGAGACTGATGACGAACTTTCCGATTTAATAAGAGAGCTGGATACCGAGTAATCTTTTATATAGACCCGTTTAAAACTATTTGTAAGTTAATGTAGAGTGAATCGTTACTAAACGCGTTACATGATTACTTCTACCAAATTAAATTCATGAAAAATATTCTCTCCAGGTCATTCTGGCCGGCTATTCTATTATTACTTTTGCCCCTGCAGGGATTTTCCCAGGAATCCTTCGAAGAATTAAAAAACCGTTTTCAGCAAGGCCAGGTTCTGCAGGCTGAGATGAAACATGTATTTGTTGATGCCTATACCGATGAAACCGTGCGAACGACCGGCGACATTTGGATCGGTGAAAATAAATATAAAATCCAGGTTGAGGACCAAACTGTAGTGGTAGACGGTGACATTTCCCGTGTTTACAATAAAAATCAGAACAAAGTGATTATCAGTGAATACATCCCTGAAGATGACGATTTCGCTCCATCCCGTTTCCTGGCCGGCGATGAACATACTTACGATATTCAGGAAGAAAAATCTGATCTTGCCAACATCGAACTGACTCTCAATTCAACCGATCCTTTTGATGTATTCACCACGGTAGAAATCCACCTGACAGAAGGGCTGATCCCCGTAAAAATTACGGCCATAGATCAAACCGACAACAGGTTTACCACTGATTTCTCTGAAGCACAATTCATTACCCCAACCGAAGATACATTTTCTTTTCCACATCCCGATAATGCCGATCTGATTGATCTAAGACAATAGACTTTATGCGAAGTACCATTCGCAACATTTTGCTGAGCCTGCTGGTCGGGGGCGTCTTCTTTTGGCTGGCAATCCGGAATGTGCCCTTAGAAACGCTGTTTGATTACATGCAGGGCATCTCTTATTGGTGGATTCTTCCTTATGCTCTCGTTGCCCTTGGCAGCCACTATATTCGTGCCGAACGGTGGAGGCTCCTGATCCGTGATGAAAATATAAACCCTTCGCGGAACACCCTGTTTGCCGGTGTAATGTTTGGGTATCTGGTTAATTATGCCGTACCAAGACTGGGCGAAATAACCCGCTGCGTTTATGCAGCAAAAAAAGAAGACCTCAGCGGAACTAACCTGATCGGAACAGTTATCCTGGAACGGGTGATTGATATGCTGGTGGTTATGCTCCTGATCGGCTTTGTGGCCCTTGTTGTTATCTCTGATACGGAAGCTCTCACAAAGCTTTTCGGTGAGGAAACCCTGACACTTATCCGGTCAGTGCTGCAATTGGAAACCCTGCTGTACGGATTTGGGGGACTGATTATAGCTATATGGCTTGGCTATTTATCGGTAAGGCTAATCCGCCAGTCCGCACTCAACAGACCATGGATGGAAAATGTCATAACCAGGCTGCGGGGGTTCGTAATAACCTTTGTTGATGGTCTGCTTGCCATACGCAGGGTCAGACAATGGCCTTACTTTATCGGGTTAACCTTACTGATTTGGTTGGGCTATGTGGTGATGGCTTATATTCCTTTTTTCGTGTTCAACCTGCATGAAGATTTTGGTTTAGGCTTTACCGAAGCTCTGGTGATCATGACTATTTCCACCATCGGCGTGGCCCTGCCCTCCCCGGGTGGAATTGGAACCTACCATTGGTTTGTCCGCCAGGGGTTGCTTGTTCTCTACGGTGTACCTGTAGCCGTTGGTTTTGCTTATGCTTTCGTAACTCACGCAGTTATGATGGGAATAGTTCTGATAAGCTCACCCATAATCCTGGTTTGGAATAATTGGTTTTTGAATAGGCAGTGATTTTCTTTGAACATAAAATACCTGAGCTCAATTCATATTTGCAAAAATAAATGCCCTTCATGGAAATACTGTTGTTTACTATAAAAGCTGAAGAAATCAGCCGCTAAAGTAAATCAAGGTACACGTGCATCGCCTTTTCCATAAAACTATTGCCTGTTAAAGCCATATTTCCCTATCGGTCCGGAAGCCGTCACTTTTTAAATGCTTCTCTTCAATAGTTCCCATAAAGCATTAAACTTGTTTTACCCAAAGCCATATCATGATCGTATCAAAGCCATATCAAAGCCGTAAATATACGGTGTTGATACGGCCTTGATACGGCCTTGATATGGTGTTGATACGGCGTTGTTCCGGAGAAGGACCGTTTCTTTCTACCATAATTTTATCATTGAACTCAGGTTAAATAGCTTTTTTAGATGTGTAAACATCTTTTTAAAACCAGATGAAGTGTATGGCTAAAACACTTAAGCCAAACAATTAAAAAGAAAAGCATATTTAAAAAAAGTACTATCCGACAAATCTGTGCGTTTGGCAACAAATCCGGATCATCATGGCAAGTCGGCTTTTAAGTTCATTAATGTTAAAAACATCAACTTTTTTCCACACTAAACGTTGAAATTCTTTAACTTCACTTCTGAACTAACCCTGTGATTTTTATGCTTCGATATCTTCTCCTTTTAGCATTTATAACTACCCCCCTGCTCATCCTGGGCCAGGAAAGCGACGACGGTTCTACTTTATTGCCGGACATAGATCCACAGGATATTGAGGTTCGGGGAGATTTCAATGCACGCTTTCCGGGTTTATCCCGACAGCCGATATTGGGTTTTAATCCAAAACCTCGGGTCTTTCAGTTAGATCCTGACCGTATGCCGTATATTGAATCCGAAGAAGATGCCAGATCCAATATCTCTTCCAGTAACCTCGAACAGCCGATCAGTCCCTCTCGGGAACGTATGCACTACCCGGAACAAGCTCAACTATTCGGAAGATTGGGCCTTGGTAATCATGAAAGCCCCGACGCAAGGTTTTATGGAGAAACTGAATTATCTGAAAACTCTGTTGCTTCAGGAGATTTCAACTTTCTATCATCTGCTAGCTACTTACCTGACGAGCTGTCTTCTTTCCGTTACTTTAATGGTCGAACTGACTGGATCAGACGGGAAAACAATTCCAAACTACAGGTTGGACTGACCGGAAGATCAGATTTTAACCATGCCGTTCCCGGTGCAATTCATGCCGGCAACCTTGATAACTACCGGAAAGATTACCGAAAATTAGGAACACATGCATCATACAGGCATTTAAACAATGCATACAATGGTTGGGATTTAAAAGCAGGTTACCATTACTTTCAGGTTGAAGATGGTAGTCCTTTAGCTTTCAGTGATGAGCATTATGGCAGAATGGGTGCAAGATATTTTTGGGATGGCCGGCGAATGGAAGAGCAATTCAGCATAGAACTAAAAGGTGAAGGTAGCTTTTATAATACTTTTGAAGAACATAACCTTTCATGGTACATCACCCAGCTGAATGCTTTCTATAAACGGAACTTGCTTAATAGCAACTTCAGCGCCGGCGTTGATGTATTTCACGCTTATGATGACGTAGATGAGCCGATTAGCTTGTACATATTTCCAAACCTCAAGTTTCATTATACCGGCTTTCAAGGCGGCGAAGTAGAATTTGCTGTAAAAAGTTTTGTGGAGAACTCCGGCCTTGAAGGGGTGCATCTGGATAATACACAGTTGTTGAAAAACCCGATGATCCAGAATGAGCAAGGTTTGAGGTTTACGGCAAATTCCCAATACGATTTATTCAGAGGCGCACGGATATTTGGAGAACTTAATTATGATGGCTACGGATCATATGCATATTATTCGCTTGATGATGATGGTTACAGCTTAAATTATGATGATGATACTAATATTTTTGAGGCAACAGCAGGCTTATCATACGATTTTATACCTCAACTCTTAACCTTATATTCAGATGTGACCTGGCGAAATTCAAATACATCTGAGGATCAGCCGGTTCCCTTTCTGGAAAGCTTTAAGTCAACGGCAAATCTTTACTCCAATCCCATTAGCAATCTTTACCTGCGTGCATGGACCGAATACCGTGGAAGCCGTCCAGAGGAAAAGATGGACGGATACTTTTTGTTCGGTGCACAGATAGATTTTCAAATCACTGACAATTTTGGTGCCTACATAAAAGGTTTAAATCTGTTGAATCAAGATTATGAGATCTGGCAGGGTTATCAGGAACGGCCAGCCCAGGTCTATGGCGGACTCACATTACATTTCTAAGGCTATGGAACATGATATTGCTCAAGCAATAGGCAAGGTATTGAAAGCTCAGCTCCTTGATGGGAATAACGTGAACATTAAGGGGCTAGGCAGTTTTGCTGTTGTGCATAAGAAACAAACCCAAAAACAGGATGACGCAGGGCGAGTAATGCTTTTACCGCCTGAAGACAGGATCAAGTTTACCCCTGAAAGTTAATACCATGAAAAAAGTCAGCTACGACGAATTTGTTACCGTGCTTGCCCGGGAAATGAAAGGTGATTCTGTTATAATTGATAGCCAGCTCCAGGAATTCATGGAATCTCTGCAGAGTGTGTTGAAGGAAAAGGGAAAGGTTTCTATTGAAGGCGTGGGTGAATTTATCCTTACCAAAGGCCATCTTTCCTTTGAATCTGAAGAAACTTTGGCCCTGGAAGTAAACTTTAAATATGCCGGAATGGAAGCCATTGAAATTATGCCGGCCTATGCTAAAAAGCTGAAAAAAGATGAACCGGATGATGCTCTTGATCAAGAGAAGGATCAGCTTCTTACGCCTTTACAAACTTCTGGAAAAGAAGATAGTTCGGCAAAAGAAAATTCGGATAAATCAGTAGGTCCAAAATCATCCGAAAAGGAAGAATCTAAGTCGGTGCCCAATCCATCAGAAGAAATTGACGATGATGATCCTTTTAATTTGTCCGGACCTGAAACTAAAGCAATCTCCAAATCTGAGAGCGATTCAGAAAGAAAAAAAGAACCCGAAGCTAAACCTAAAAGGGTAAAAAAAACTGCGGAAAGATCAGCAGAGAATAAAAGGAAAGAAAAAGAGCAAGAAGGCACTGAAGGACAGCCACGAAGCAACGCCGCTTTTTTTACCGTGGCTGCCATTGCTGCCGTACTACTTGTAGCTTTATATATTTATCAGGCTGATGACCTTCCGTTTGATCTTCCGGGCATTGCCGATACGGGAGTCATTACAAGGCAAGAGCCTGAAGATTCTAATCCGCCGGCTGCGTCTAATCATGAATTAAGGCAGGGCGATTTGCCGAAAGTAGACGATGAAGAAACTGAACCGGATAATACAGAAACAACAGATAGTTCGGCTACAACCTCGGCTATAACCACGTCCACAACCACAGTCTCTGCTGAGGCCGAAGATACTGTTTTCGGAATATATGGAGATCTAGCTGAGGTAAATCGACCGTTTACTATAGTTGTTCATTCATTGCCTTATCGCCAAGCCAGTTCTGAACGCGACAAATTAAGACAATCAGGCTACCGCGCCACGCTCAGCAGCGTCACGAAAGATAATGGTTATGAAACCTGGCGTGTAGGTATAGGACAGTTTGAAACCATAGAGGATGCCACCGAGGCAATCCAAAGGCTGGGGGAACCGTATAAAAGCAACAATTTCGTAGCCAGAATCCGAAGATAAAATATTAAAAGGCTTTTACTCGTAGTTCTAACTCATAATTCGTAATTCCAACGTAATTCTTAATTCTCAATGTTGACTCAAATACTGCTTTTCTTTCAAAATAATGATACCCTTGCTGTAGAAGATAGCTTGTCTGCCCTTGCAGCCGAAGATACGGGCATGTCACTTTTTGCGATATTCATTCAGGGTGGATTTTTGATGATCCCCATCACCCTGCTGTCGCTTGTTGCCATTTATGTGATCGCTGAAAGATGGAGGGTATTAACCAGTTCCTCGTTGGACAGCCGTTACTTTCTGGGCACGGTAGAAGGCATGCTCAAAGGCGGCGACAACCGCCGGGCCATGGACTACTGCGATGAAATTGATAAGCCTTTATCCCGCATTCTGAAACAAGGGATCAAGCGCCTCGGAAGACCATTACATGATATCGAAGATGCCATTCGCAACGCGGGTAAACGTGAAATTTATTTGCTTGAGAAGAAGATGGATTGGCTGGCAACCATTGCCGGTGTGGCACCCCTTGTCGGTTTCCTGGGTACAGTAACCGGAATGATACAGGCTTTTATGCAAATACAGACCCTTGAAGGAAATGTAAATCCAAGCGTTCTTGCAGGAGGTATTTGGGAAGCCCTGATCACCACGGCATCAGGACTGGCCGTAGGTATTCTGGCTTATGGATTCTACAACCTGCTTTTGGGCAGAATTAACCGCATGATCTTTGATCTGCAATCATCATCAACCGAGTTTATTGATGTGCTGCAAAAACCTGCACCCAAAAAGAAAGTTGAGGCCTAACTATGACATTTCGGGAAGAAGGGGAAAGAAAACCTCCCTTATCACTCTTTTCTGCGTCTTCACTGACAGACATTGTATTATTGTTACTGATTTTCTTTCTGCTGACATCATCCTTTGTTACCAATTTCGCCATCCAGGTTGAAATGCCTAAAGCGGAAACCGGCGCAGCGACAGAGCAGCTATTTTTGAATGTTACCGTAACCAACGATGGTCGCTTTTATGTGATGGGTGATCCCGTCAGTTCGGCTAACCTGGCTTCAGCCATTCGGGATGAACAACAGAGTAACCCTAACGCTTCCCTCGTGTTGCGGGCTGACAAAAATGCAATAATAGACGACGCTGTGAACGTTATGAATATAGCTAAAGCGTTAAATATGAATATCATGATGGCTACGGAACGCGCAAGCAGATAATGAGATTCCAGAAACTTAAAGACGAAGATCGGTTTGGGCTAAGTATAACGGGAGCATTGCACCTGGTTGTTTTTCTGCTCGCGTATTTCATCTATACGCAACCCGAGCCCCAACAAAGGACCGCCTTTATAGACATCACACTGGGCGAATTCAGCGATGGCACTACGGCTGAGTTTTCACGTGAGGAAAACCCTGAAGTAGCCACCAGCCCGGATCCGACAGAAGTTGAGACTGAGGAACCTACCCCCGAGGAAGTTGAAGAAGTTGAAGAAGTCCAACCCGAAGCCGAAGAACCGACCAAAGATGTGGACCTTTCTGAGCAGGAAGAAGAAATCGAAGAAGAGGAAACCGTTACCACACCGGAAACCGAAGTTGTAGATCCTGAGGTCCTAACCGATGAGGTTGAAGAACAAGAAGAGGAAATGGCCGAAGAATCCAAGCAGGAAGGTGAAGTTGAAACCGAAGGTGAAAGTGAAAGCGGTGATATACGTGGTATACGTGGTCGGGCTGCTGATCAGGGGACTTCAACCGATACTGAGCGGTCATCTCCGTTTGATCTGGAATGGGAAGGGGATATCGATCGTTCACCCGTATCTCAGCCTATGCCATCTTACACGGTAGATGTGGAGGCTGTTATCACTGTACGTTTTCAAGTCATGCCAGACGGTACTGTTGGTCGTCTGCAGCCCCTTATGAGAATGAACCCTGAGCTGGAACGCGAAGTGTTCAATACCCTTCGCCGCTGGCGCTTTTCCCGCCTTCCATCCGGTGTACCTCAGGAGCCTCAGTTCGGTACTGTAACATTCCGATTTGTGCTGGATTAAGGCTTTGCGGGGCAGATCATAATGCAGGTCCTACAATTCAACGATGGTGCAACCCTCGCCGCCCTGATCAAGTGGTGCGGCCATGTAGTTTTTCACCTCGTCGCGATCTTTCAAGTAGTTGCGGACTATTTTCTTGAGAATTCCATCGCCATGGCCGTGGATGATCTCTCCCCGTTTCAAGCCGGTGCTTACGGCCTGGTCTATGAAATTTGTTACTTCTTTAATGGCCTCTTTGCCCCGATAGCCACGGATGTTCAGCACAGGTTTTGTTTTACGTATTAAACCGTCCTCACCTGATGCATTTATCAGTTTATAACCAGGTTCTTTAAGAGCTTTCTTCTTTTTTGATTTTTCGATTACCTTGACAAGGTTGTCATACTTGGTTCTAACGCGCAGCCCGTTCATCATTACGGTAGCATTTTTGCCCTTTACTTCCAGCAGTTCGCCTGTAGACTCGCTATTCGTCATCTTGACGGCATCCCCCGGAACCGGCGGCTTTTTGCTTTTTTTAGATTTTTTGAGGTTCTGAATGTTATCGAGGTTTTCACTGACTTCATTCTTGTAATCATCCAGTTCACGGCGAAGCTGTTTGAGTCGAACTTTGTCGGTCTTCTCGTCGGATGCGACACGTAGGGCGTTCTCTATCCTGGCATTGGCCGTTTGCATCACGCGTTGGGCTTCCTTGAGCGCCTGCTCATGTATTTCATCGCGCTTGCGGGTTAGCTTCTCGTTTTTCTCTTCGTACTCCCGGCGCAGCTTCTCCTGGGCGGTTTTCTGTTTTTGAAGATCATCGTGAAGCTTACGCGTTTGCTGGTTTTTGTTTTCCATCTCCACGATTAGTGATTCAAGCATGTTTTTGGAGGGGCCGATTAGCCGGCGTGATCGTTCTATGAGGGATGGCTGCACCCCAAGTCTGCCGGCTATTTCAAAAGCGTAACTGCTGCCGGGAATGCCTTTCTGAAAACGGTAGGTAGGAGAGAGATTGCGCTGATCAAATTCCATGGAGCCGTTCACAAAGTTCGGGTCCTCATGGGCAAAGATTTTTAAGGCACCATGATGGGTGGTAACCAGCACCCGCGCGTCTTTTTGAATGAGGATTTCCATTAAGGCTTGATACAAAACGGTTCCTTCATCGGGATCGGTGCCGCTTCCGGCTTCATCAATTAACACCAGGCTTTGTTTAGGATCGGAATCCAGAACTTTTTTCATCCAGTATAGTCGTGAAGAAAATGTGCTGAGATCATTTTCAATGGACTGCTCATCTCCCATGTCCACAAATAGGGATGGGAAAACAGGCAGGCTGCTGTCTGCGTCTGCGGGGATGCCGTAGCCGCTCTGCACCATCATCTGGCAAATTCCGACAGTCTTCAGGGCGACGGATTTCCCTCCGGCGTTGGGTCCGGTTATGATCAGGCCTTTTTCATGCGGGTTTAACTCCATGGTAAGCGGTACCACCTCAGGAGCATCCTTCGTCTTCAACCGGTTAAGCAACAGGATAGGGTTAAATGCCTTCTTCAGGATTATTTCCCGTTCTTCGGTTACCTGCGGGATGTTGGCTTTCAAGGTAATGCTCAGGCGTGCTTTTGCCTGCAGCATATCCAAATGACCGATAACCCGGGTGTTTACATAAAGTTCATCCTGATAAGTCCGGATCGTGTTGGTGAGCGCGCGTAGCAGCGTCTGGATCTCGCGGTATTCATCATTCTGGAGTTCACGGATCTCGTTGTTGATGTTTAGAACTTCAACCGGCTCAAGATATACCGTCTGACCTGTTGAGGAGACGTCGTGAATGAACCCCGAGACTTTTCGTTTAAATTCGGCTTTGAGAGGAATAACCATACGACCGCTTCGGATGGTCGCTTCCTGCTCGGCCATCATTCCGTTTTTTGCAGCCCGGCGCATAATACGCGCCAAAGTTTCGCGAAGATCAGATTTCCGTGACGAAAGCTGCCTGCGAATATCCCTTAGAGGAGAACTGGCCGTGTCTTTTACTTCACCCTGGTCGGTCAGGATGTTAGCGATCTGGTTTTCCAGGTCCTTTAGCGGTAGAAGTTCCCGGCTGATTTTGTATAGGTTAGCAAATTGCTCTTCCCGGGGCCTGAAAAAAACATTAATCCTGCGTGCCGTAACGGCAAGATTATAAATACCCAGAATAGAATCGGGATCAAGGGCAACACCCTCAACCCGTGCTCTTTTGATATCCGGCCTGCTATCACCGAGTATATCCATAGGCATGGACTCTTCATAGGAAATTAAGCGCATCATTTCCCCGGTTTCCTCAAGCTGCCGGTTGATTTCAATAGGCCGGGATTCGGGTTTCAGGATCTCAATGCGTTCAGAACCCATTGGAGAATATGCGTATTTTAGCGTAGCCTCCAAAATGCTATCGTAGCCAAGTTTAATGCGTAGGTTTTCGGGTAAAAGATTCAAAGCTATATATTAAGAGTGCTTGTAAAGAGATTAAGTTACGAATTATGATCAAATTCAGTATCTCCTGTTATAACATGTTGAATAGTGACTAGACGAGTTCATTTCAAACAAGCTAACCCGATCCTTACCTATAATAAAAACGCTATTCAAAATTTTTATAACTTACCATCATGTTTTTTTTCATATTAATTCTGTTTGGTTTATTCGCCGGCCTACTTTCGGGAATGCTCGGCATTGGGGGTGGCTTGATTTTTGCCCCGGTATTGTACTATTTATTTGACTTCAACGAAGTACAAAATCCTGAACTTTGGACCATCGGATCCTCTTTATTTTGTACATGTGTCACTGCCTTGAGCGGCACGTTGAAACATATACAGATGAACAATATTTATAACAAAGAAAGTTTACGAATCGGAGTGTTTGGTATTCTGGGCACGATTATAGGCAATACGATCGCAACTTCAAGTTACTTTAGTCATAGAGAGTTTGTAACCTTGTTTAGCATACTGCTCATTTACACAGGATCTACTTTTATTCGAAAAGCCGCAGCAGGAAAGGTGGCAGCCCCGGCCGGTGATAACAACAAAAAAATATCCTGGATACAGGCATTAAAAATTGGCAGCGGAGGGGGATTGGTTGCAAGCCTGGCCGGAGTAGGCGGAGGTATCATATTGGTTCCCCTGATGAACCTATTTTACAAAACACCCTTTACAAAAACGGTAAGCATTTCTATATATGCGATCATCTTAATCTCCTTCTCCGGAGCATTCCAATTAGCCCTGGACACTCCGGCAACTTCCGGAGTATCAGCATTTACCCTTGGTTTTGTGGATTTTGGTGCCTCATTTGCTCTGGTGATCGGCGCATTTGCTGGGGCCAATCTCGGAGCTTACCTACACGACCGGGTAAACCTATCGTATTTGCAGATCCTGTTTGCCATCCTCACTTTTACTGTATCCGGAAAAATGATTTATGACGCCTTATTCTAGGCATCATTATTCAAATTGATGACGCAGTATGGATTAACGGCGTACGTGGATGCTAATCTTTTTATCCATGCTGTGACGCCCAGGGCCGATAAAGAAGATACCGAAAAATACGATAGCCATCTTTAAAGAATGGGAAATGGTGGTGAAGCCATCACCACTGCCGATATGCATCGTGGTAGCGACCACCATGGTAAGGAATAAAGCTACCACGGCCGGTCGGGTGAATAACCCGAATATCAACAGAAGCCCGCCGAAAAATTCTGCTGATGATCCTAAAAATCCCCAGAAAACAGGGAGAAATGTTATACCAATGTGCTGAGTAGCCTGACCATAATTTTCCCATACATCAGGCCCGCCGAACAACTTTGGGAAACCGTGAAAAAGGTATACCATACCGATACCAACGCGTAATACTAACAGACCAAAATCCTGATAGCGGTCGAGCAAATTTAAATTCATATTAATTAATTGTACTTAGGGGTATTATTTTCATAAATAGTTTCTAAAAATAAGGAAATAAGCCATCGGAATAAAGGTTATTAAAAATAAAAGGTTAAGAGAAAGATAAATCAAAAGAGAAGTTTGAACGCAATATGCTCTGTGTTATGTTACCGGAATGGTCAGGGCAGGAAAAAATGAATTTCAGGGTTGGGGAGCCGGTTATTTTATCTGACTTTTATATTAAATAATTATAATGTCAGGATAACGTCATTTAAAAAGGGATTCATTATAGAATTATAACATTACTAAGACGAAAATAAGTTTAGATTATTCTCATGAAAAGTCGCCTTTTTTGAAAGTTTCATTAGTTTTCTACTTAGCTATTTATTCGTTGCCAGTAAAATAAACGTAATTAAAAGGTTGCGGGTGTTTAGCAACTTTTTAAAATAACTTTTCAAGGAAATTTAAAATCTGCAAATATTAAGGTTTAAACATGCCTGAGCATTCCAAGATTCTTATAGTCGAAGATGAATTTATCTTAGCGCAAGATATAAAAAACCGACTAAGTGCATTAAATTACGACGTGATTGGCTTATGCTCGAACGGTAATGATGCTTTAGATAAAACCCATCAACATAATCCCGACCTCGTATTAATGGATATTCGGCTGGAGGGTGATAAAGACGGCATAGAAACGGCCGATCAAATTCAGAAGGAAATGGATATACCTGTAGTCTTTCTTTCTGCCTATGCCGATAAGGAGACTGTTAAACGAGCCAGAATGTCTGAGCCTATGGGGTACCTGATCAAGCCTGTTGAGGAGAAAGAGCTTGAAACTACCATAGAAATGGCGCTTTACAAGCATCAGGTTACTCGCCGAATGCGTGAGAATGAACAATGGCTGTCAACCACACTAGGCCATGTAGGTGATGCGGTAATCCGCACCGATGCCGATAAGCGTATCTTGTTGCTTAACCCTACTGCCGCGAACCTGACAGGCTGGTCTGAGGACGAAGCTAAAGGCCGGAAGCTGGACGATGTTCTAAAGCTTGTTGATGAAGAAACAGGGGTGGAGATTGATAATCCTATTTATAAGAAGCTAGGCGAGACGCAACCCGCCATTACAGAACCCCGTTTTTTGATAAAGCGTAAAGACGGGGAAGAAACACCCGTTGATTTTTCCAGTACACCAATAAAAAACGAGGATGCGGAAATAAATGGACTGGTAGTAGTACTGCATAATATTACCGAGAGGCGCCGCACTGAACAGGCCATAGAGCGCCGATTGCAGCTTGAAAAAGCATTGGATGAAATTGCCGGGAATCTCCTTCGAAATTCCAATCCAGACTTTGATGAAATGTTGAAACTTATCGGCAATGCAATGAAAGCCGACCGGGGTTTCCTTTACGAGTTTTCTGAAGAAAACGGTAGAAATAAATTTGAATGGAGCCGTGAAGAACAAAATCCTTTATTCAACTACAATAATGCCCATCATGTAATCAACTCATACTGGTTAAAGGAAAGGCTAAAAGAAAGGGAAAGCATAATAATTGTAGAAGAGGGAAGCGGGGATAATCTGGCAGGGCCCGAAAGAGATATTTTGAATGCTCAACAGGCAAAAGCTTTTCAGGCTGTCCCGTTAATGAACGGAAATGAAACATTAGCCGGGTTTATGGGGTTTAGTTCCGGCAGGTCGGATATAGATTGGTCGGACCAGGACCTGCAGGTACTTCGTGTAATCAGCGAAATGATTACGACTTTTAAAGCAAGGAAAAAGGCAGAGGAAGAATTAAAGATCAGTGAAACCAGGTTCCGTTCCCTGATACAAAACAGTTCGGATTTAATTTCAGTGATAGATCGTGACGGAAAATATCTTTATCTAAGTCCGTCTGTTGAAAGGATCTTGGGGTATCAGCCTGAGGAGCTTATCGGGCATTATGCTTATGACCTGATCCATCCCAGGGAGAGCGAGGGTGTAAGGGAAAAGATCTCCCAAAACTTGAAGGATGTAAATGGGCAGCTGAACCTGGAATTCCGCATTAAGCATAAAAATGGAAACTGGTGCGATCTTGAGGCTATTGGCAAATACATGGTATTCGGTCAAAATGAAGGCGTTGTTATTAATTCGAGAGATATTACCGAACGTAAAAAAGCAGATCTCGATTTAAGAAAAGCCAAGGAAAAAGCCGAGGAAATGAATCGGCTTAAAACTACTTTTCTGGCCAATATGAGCCATGAAATAAGAACACCGCTTACCGGAATCCTGGGGTATGCCTCCATCATGCAGGCAGATCTTGAAGAGGAGGGCGACCGGGAGATGGCCCGCCGCATCCACGATAGCGGGAAGAGGCTTTTAGCAACCATTGATGCCATTCTGGACCTTGCTAAAATTGAAGCTGATAAGATAGATGTAAAACTTCAGGTCCTCGATCTGAATGAAGAATTAAGTAATTCAGTGGAATTACTTACCCCTTTGGCAGCGCAACGCAAACTCCAATTAAAGTTTGAGCCCGGTGATGAAATTTATACACGACTGGACCCGCAGTTCTTTGATCAGGTGATGAATAATTTGATTGGTAATGCTCTGAAATACACCCATCAAGGTGAAGTAAAAGTAAGAATCGAGCGTGATAAAGTCCGGAAGAACAATGGAGAATCTGTAGAGATGGCCGTAATTCATGTAGAAGATACAGGAGTAGGAATATCCCCTGATTACATAGGCAAAATATTTGATGAATTTGAACAGGAGAGCGTAGGCCTTTCAAGGAAATTCGAGGGTGCCGGCCTTGGCCTTACCATCACCAGAAGACTGGTCGAAATGATGAACGGCCGGATTAGTGTTAAAAGCGAAAAAGGAAAAGGTTCAACCTTTTCTGTTATGTTCCCGGTAGCCGACCCCAGTGATTCGGATGAATATTATGTTGAAGATGACGACCAAACGGTTCACGAAATAGAAACAGTTGAACCAAATGATTTAAAGCCTAAGGTTCTGCTTGTCGAGGATAATGAGGACAGCCAGATCGTGACAAAAAATTACCTCCACAACAACTTTGAGGTAGAAAGTGCATTTAATGGAGAAGAAGCGATAAGTCATCTTGAAAATAATAAGTATGATTTAATACTTATGGATATTAACCTCGGTGACGGTATTGATGGTATTGAAGCATTGAAGCAAATTCGTAAAAGTAAAAAGCACCAATCCACACCGGTCCTGGCTATAACAGCCTATGCCATGAAGGAGGATGAAATGTATTACTTAAATCAGGGATTCGACGAATATATTTCTAAACCTTTCAGTAAAGAAGATATTTATCAGGCTATTGGCAAGACTTTGAAATAAATGACGATCAAAGCAATTCAAAGACTACTACAGGCTCACAACTTCAACTTGATTTAGTTCTTTTCCTAAAAAGCGTTCTGCCAAAACCTGAAAGCGTTGAGGCTTGTCACTCACATAACATTCAAAAGAACCATGATGATTAGAGTTTATCATCTTTGTCTTCTGTAAGATCGATTTAGCCTTTCCGGCTATTGCTTCTGCCGAATCGATAATGGTCATCTTGTGGCCATTCATAACCCTGGATATGCTTTCTTTAAACAATGGATAGTGGGTGCATCCTAAAATTAAGGCATCCAGATTTTGCTCTTTAACTTCATCCAGATAAACATGAAGTACCTGTTCTGCAATCTCATTATGGGTCCAGCCTTCTTCGGCCAGAGGTACAAGGAGCGGACAAGCCCTGGAAAAGACCGATATGCGACTATTGAGCTTAAAAAGAGCCTTATCATAAGCACATGATCCAATGGTTGCCAAAGTACCAATTACACCTATTTTAAGGGGATTGTTTAATTGGCTGACGGCAAAGGTGCCAGCTTCAATTACTCCGAGGACGGGGATGTCTTTGCATTTTTCTTTAATTTCCTTTTCAGCAGCTGAAGATACGGTGTTGCAGGCAATAAGTATCATCTTCACCCCCTTCCTGAGCAAGAAATCTGTAACCTGTAAGCCATATTTTCGGACCGTATCAACAGATTTTATTCCATAGGGAACCCTGGCTGTGTCTCCAAAATAAATGATATCCTCTTCGGGTAGCGCGTTCATTACTGCCTTAGCAACCGTTAATCCTCCGATCCCCGAGTCAAAAATACCTATAGGTGCCTGTTTTGTAATCATTACTTAAGTTAAAGACATTTAACAAAAGATGGTAGAGACGCAGAATCATTATATTTTATAATTGTCGGGCTAAAACAACAGTTTCCCTGAAGGTTTTGTTTGAACCGGTAGCGCTGTTATAAGCTTCGAACAGGATAATGTAAATCCCTATTCGATTTTTGGTTTGGTCGTCTCTGTAGCCATCCCAGATCACATGGCCGTTCCTCCCGGCAACCTCCCCGTCAGCTAGTGTTCTTACCAAACGGCCGTTACGGTCAAAGATACGAATGCGCATCAGATAGTCCGGACCATCCAGATTGTAGTTGATGAACAGATGATCTTCGTACCCGTTTCCATCAGGCGAAAACGGGTTGGGCCCGAGCACAAGCCCTTCTATTGGATGCTCCTTTTCAGGCGTTGAATAAACCGTATTTTGGTTGCCGGGGCTTCCTCCTTTTGAACTCGTACTCGATGTCCAGTTTCGTTCATCGTTACTGGGCCCTTCGGGGTTGATACGTTCCAGACTGATGCCGCGTGTATCAACCAGATTAGGATTGTGCCAGCTATCCTGGTAAAAAACAGAATCAATCACCATCTCATCTTTGTTGGCCAAATAAACTTCGTCATTGGACGCTGATAAAACAAGGGTTTTTTGATCGACCCGAAAAAAGCGTTCGTTACTTTGGACCTTAAAAGATGCAGAAATGCGAGTGTTATTGAATTCCGGCTCCGTGTCGGAATGGACCACAGCATACTCGCGTGCAGGAATCCAGCCAGCCAGAGTATTCACGGGTTCACGTTTTGATACCTCGTTCTCACGGTCAGGTTGGTCGTGAAGGAAAAAACCTTCTAATGATACGGCGTGATCTCTACGATTGTAAAGTTCAATATATTCACTTTGGTCAGGTAACTCGCTGTAGCGGTCGGACCTTGGACGATACATGATCTCACTAATGATCACATCGCCGTTCTGCATAGGCTGTGCGAGCGGGATTGAAGATGTTTCGTTCACATTGCCGCTGAAATCCACAAGGCCCTGTGCACTGAAACTTAGGTTCTTTTGCTGATTGATCTCATGGTCGAACCCGAATAGAAGTGTACTGGAATCAAACGGATCAAAGTCTATTAACGAGAGGTTTTTACCTTCAAGCTGAAATACGGATTTGGGGTGGTCTGTAATAAACTTGTTAAACCGGACCAGTAAGCGGTTATCATCAGTAAGGGTTGCGAATATCATGTTAGGAGGTGTGGTATCTGCCCTGAAGCTTGTATTTTGAAATCCCGCAGATATATCCGAATTCCCGGCCCAGTTGGTGGGATCATTGCTCGCGCCATTGGGGTTAATTCTTTGTAGCGAATGTCCGTCGGCATTGCCTCCCCAGGCAGGTTGATAAAATAGGCTGTCAATGCGGTTACCCTCATCATCTCTGATGTACACGGCATCCCCGTAACGGGAAAAAGCCGGGAACCCGGAAGTCTCAATAATGTTATCAACTTCAGGAAAGAAACCCGGATCTCCGGTAACGATTACATATTCACCCGATGAAAGCGGAATGGATGAAGCCAGGCCGTCGGGCGAAACAGGCCCTTGCAGCGTTGATGGTGATCCCGTGCCCCGGCCAATCTGCCATTGGTTGAGGTCAACGTTTTTATCCGAACCATTATAAATTTCCAGAAAACGTTGAATACCCCCAGCCACAGGACGATACATAAACTCGTTGATAATTACGTCGCCGGAGGCAATCTCATCAAATACAAAGAACGACGATGTGCTGTTCTCCGGCAAATCCCAACCCGACTGCGCCTGGATACCATAAATTTTAAGCGGATAGTGGCCCGATGCAAATGGCTGATCAAAATGAAGCCGCACCACTTTATTATCATCATCCAAAATATCGAAGCTGCCAGGGTGTTGTTGATTACCGGCCAAAAACTTCCCCTCATCAAGCGATGGCCCATCAACTGGGCCCGTAAAGAAAACGTCAATGGCATCTGCAGCATGTGCAACTACTTTCTGAATGTTGAAAGGGTTGAAAACCTCGAATTCAAAGCTGGTGTTTTGATCAATCGTATGGCCACGGTCATCGCTTATCTGGCTGATGTTTAAGTCATATATCCCATCTGCCAAAGAATTGCCAAATCGAAGGCGGACCATATTATCGCTTATTAGAACAGCAGAATCAGGAGCTTTATAACTATTGATCACAAAATGAGCAGGGGTTATACTGGATTCATCAAGACGATCGGTGAAGATAATATCCAGCTCCCGGCTATTTCTTGCCTGTACATCTGTGACCTTGATTGTATCGGTGAAATCCCGGATAACAATATCATCAAAGAAAAAGCGGTCACGTCGTGTAGCGGTGTAATGAAGCCTCAACCCAAAGTGGGCCGACTCCGTATAGGTGTTATCTACAACAGGCTCGCTGTCAATAACGGGAGTTGAATCAAATCCATTTGAGGTATACAGGTTCCATGCACCGTCTTCATCGCGGGTAACTTTTACCCGGTAATCCCCGGCTTCAAGTTCGGTAGCCGCTGACAAAACGGTCTCCTGTGAGCCGTTGGTGAAACGTATTATCCTAAAATGCTTGGGCTGACCATTCTCCCCTGTTCGTAATGCATAGCCATTTACATCACCGGTGAGATCAGGGCGGTCAGCTATAAGAAAAATAAAAGCGCGATTGTTATTAGAAGGTGCAAAGTTTTCCAGCCTGATGAAGAATTCCCAGGTACCAAAAGCAGCGTCGCTTTCGGTGCTGAGTTGTTCGATGCCTCCGGAATCACTACCATCAAGACGCAGCAGATGATTATCGTTTTCAGTTACTATTATAAAATCATCCAGATCACCACGCCAGGCGGGATTAAGGGTTACACCTTCATCATCAAAATCATCAAAAAATAAAGTGTGTTGAGAAATGGCCGGTAATGGCAGAAGGTAAAAACAAAGGAAAAGAGACCAATAAAATGAGAAGCGCCTGATATAACAGGGTGAAACATCATGGCTGTTAAGTGGTTTCATTTCCCCCCTTCTTACCCCAAAAAAGATGAGATTATGGAGAGCCACCCCATAATCTCATAGGACTGTACTGGTGAAATATACTTCTCGATAGATGCGAGATGTAAACGGCTTTCCTTTATAGATACACGAGAAATGCATTCCTTGCGGTACTTTTTAAACTTTACATCATGGACATTATAATCAATTGTTCAGCAATAGGTTGTGCCAATAGGTAATGATGAAGAAAGAGAGGAGGTCCGGCAACAGAAAATCATTGTAGAAAGAGATTCCCGCACGGTATACGAAATTACCGTAGTAATTGCTCTAGTGTAGTTGCTTCGTCGGTTTTATCATCGCGGTATTTGATGATAATAGGAGTGGAAATCGATAAATTATTTACCTGGGCAAAAGCGTTATTGCTGATGGCGCGGGAGCCCGGAACCACCACGGCTCCGGCCGGAATCTTCAAGGGCTGGGTTTCAGAACCGCGATATACTTGTTCTTTAACCAGATCATAAACCGGGGTTGAACGTGTCAGCACTACACCGGCACCAATCACGGCTTCGCTGCCTATCTGGGTTCCTTCGTAAATGCCCGTGTTGCCGCCAATCATGCATTGATCTTCAACGACTACAGGAACGGCTCCTATAGGCTCAAGAACGCCCCCTAGCTGGGCTGCCGCGCTTAAGTGAACACCTTTGCCAACCTGCGCACAGCTTCCGACAAGGGCATGAGAATCAATCATCGTGCCCTCACCCACATAGGCGCCTGAGTTAATATACATGGGGGGCATCATGGTTACGTTATTACCCACATAAGCACCCGCCCGAACCGACGATCCACCGGGCACAATACGGATGTTTTTCTCCACGCCGTTTATATTCTGCGTTGGGTATGTATGCTTGTCAAAAAAGCGGAGCGAACCCTCGGTGTCAAAGGCGCGAATTTTACCATAACGCATTCCGAGCAAAATGCCCTGTTTTACCCATCCGTTTACCTGCCATTCACCATCTCTTTTTTCAGCGGACCGGATCCTGCCGGATTCCAGTTCCTTTAAGAATTCTTCAAATAGGCCATAGAAATTTGATGGAGGGTTTTGCGGTGGATTTTCAGCGAGGCTGATAATTTTTTCTTGCAGATGCATGGGTTGAATTTTTATGTGTTATTGGAAACTATAATTTACTCATTGAAACGGCCTCACGCAAAGCCATGAGAGAATTGGATTCAAGGGAGATCAAGAAAACAAATGCTTGTGGAAACTTAGGTACTGTATATTTATCATCATTCTAAAAAATCAAATATAGCAATACCTGGTGGAAACCTTTAAAAAGAGATATAGCGCAATGCTGAATTGTTTGAAACGATCTCACCCTTAGGGCAAGAATTCATTATTTCGATTATCCTTGGAGGGGCATAAGATGCGGCCTTATCAAATACAGGCAGAGAATTAGCCTAAAGATGCCAGTTTAAAAGAATGCAGGCTGAAGGTCGAAAGCTGGCATGGTTACAGATGTTCGCCCCCAACGGAAGCCGAAGGCCTGGCTGGGCTTGCTCTCCAGAATAATTATCTATTCGGGAAACACCCTGCCAAACAGGTATCAGGGCCTGAATTCCTCCAGTGGGTAAGTAGCGGAGTAATCTAAAGCAAGAGCAGAACGGGGAAGGCGGAGCCCCTAATCAAATGTAACCGG
>JBBDMV010000143.1:0-12231 GCA_040878115.1 Balneolales bacterium | reverse complement strand
GGTTAGGATTAATCAAATAACCTGTAAACTTTTTTTAGGACGAGACAGTGTCTTGCCTGTGTCGCCCTTACAGGGCTTGGATGTGTGGGAAATCGTTGACCCAGGGTTTACACCCTGGGCTGTATTATGTTACCCTTTCAGGGTAAAGGTCGCTGCATAGGGTTATAATGATTCGGTGCTGCCTTGCGGAAAACGGGAGATCGTGGACAGGCTAAAATTGCTATTCATGGTTTTTTGAAGGCTGTATCAAAAGTATGAATACATTTAATCAGCCTTAATTATTAAGGTTCATATAGATAAAACTCCGCTCTCCACCTCATCCCGACCGCAGGCATAAAGTACCCATAGTTCTTTATGATTTAATAAATAAGGCCGCCATACTTTTGAATGGGCTCTTGATACAACCCTCTTTACCGGAAGCCTGCCTTAGTACAAGATTTATTGTATTCATCATAACTACGTTGGAAATTTCAGTATATCCTGCAGGTCCTCACCGGCTAACGACAACGCTTTTTATGTTTACGAATTCACGTATACCTTCACGGGCAAGTTCGCGGCCATATCCGGATTGCTTGATCCCGCCAAACGGCAGCCGGGGATCTGATTTCACGATCTCGTTTACTACGCAGCAACCCGCCTCGAGGCGGCGGGAGGCGATTTCCTGCCCCCGCTTAACATCTTTGGTGAACACGGCCGCTCCCAGGCCATAAATAGAATTATTAGCCACGGATATAGCGCCCTCCTCGGTATTGACCCTGGTGAATGCGGCCACGGGACCGAATAGCTCTTCGTCGAAGGCAGCCATTCCGGGTTCTACATTTTCAAGGATAGTTGGCGGATAGTAAAATCCGGCCTGATCAGGAATTTTACCTCCCATAACAAGCTTTGCTCCCTGATTAATACTTTTTTGCACCTGCTTGTGAAGGGTATCACGTAAATCTTCACGGGCCAAAGGACCTACATCATTAGCAAGTTCTCTGGGGTCGCCCATTTTCTTTGCGCTCATTTTTTCTTTAAAAGCTTCCCTGAACTCATCGTAAACAGAATCCATGATGATGAACCTTTTGGCAGATATACAACTTTGACCACTATTAATGAGCCGGGATGTCACGCAAAGATCGGCTGCATGTTCGATGTCGGCATCATCCAAAATTACATAAGCATCGGAACCGCCGAGTTCCAGGACCGTTTTCTTTAAGGCTTCCCCCGCCTGCTTCGCCACACTGGAGCCGGCGCGCGTACTTCCTGTTAAGGTAACGCCGTTGACTGCGGGATGATGAATGAGGCGCCCTATTTTATCATTTGGCAGCAGAACAGACCGGAATAGATCATCTTCAAATCCAGCCTTTATCATTAAATCCTGAATAGCGAGTGCGCACCCGCTTACATTGGAAGCATGTTTAAGAATGATGCTGTTACCCGCCATAAAGCTGGGTGCCGCATGCCTGATAAACTGCCAGAACGGGAAGTTCCAGGGCATGATGGCGAGTATGATGCCCAGGGGCTGGTAACTTATTATGTATTTTTGATCGGAATCGGTCGGTACAGCTTCGTCCTCCAGGTATATAGGTCCCCGTTCAGCATAAAATCGGCAAACCCAGGCACATTTCTCAACTTCACCAATCGCCTGAGATAAAGGTTTTCCCATTTCATCGGTCATCAGATTGGCATATTCATCTTTATTTTGTTCCAATAAATTAGCCAGCTGTAACATTTTGGCAGACCGTTCATGGAGGCTGGTCCTTGCCCACTTACGCTGAGCGTGCGTCATGTTATGCAGAATTTGATGCACCTCTTCCTGAGAGGTTTCAGGATATTCTGCAATATTTTTTTCCGTGGCCGGATTAATGGATTGCATGGATATGAGTTTTTTTTCTTTCATGGGTTATATAACAAAACTATTGCCGCTATTAGTTCAGGTTACCCGGAAACAGAAGTCTGGATCGTTTCCAAAACTTCAACTAATAGATCATCGGGGATAGTGAGTGGCGGGGCCAGTCGAATGAGGGTATTGGAATGAAGGGTCCAGCCAAGAAGAATGCCTTTTTCATGGCATCGTTCAACAACTTTTTGAGTTTGCTCCACGGTTTGAAGCTGTAGGCCGAGCATCGCCCCTTTTCCACGTAAATCAACGATAGCTTTATGTTGAAGTATAGCTTTTGCTCTTTCTTCAATATGATTGGCCCTCTCCATTAAATTATCGTTCAACAGAACATTCAGTGAAGCGAGAGCGGCCGCGCAGCTTACAGGATGGCCGCCAAATGTAGTGACATGATTTAAAGGTGGCTCATTTTTAAATACTTCGAATATTTCTGACGATGCTGCGAACCCACCTAAGGGCATTCCGCCGCCCATAGCCTTGGCCATACTAAGAATATCCGGAACCACCCCGTAGTGCTCAAAAACAAAGAATGTACCCGTCCGCCCAAAACCTGATTGGATTTCGTCAAATATAAGCAGTGCTCCCATTTCATCACACCGTTGCCTGATAGCCTTAAGCCATGCACCTTCAGCCGGTATTATTCCACCTTCTCCCTGGATGGGTTCCATGATAACCGCTGCCGTTTTCCGGGTAATTTGGCCCAGTGCTGAATTCTGGTTAAAATCCGCGAATTCAACATCAGGAAGCAGCGGCAAGTAGGGATCGCGATAGACTTTTCGACCGGTAACGCTCAGTGACCCGTGGGTGTCACCGTGATAGCTATTATTGAAAGCAAGGAACTGCGTTCTGCCTGTATATTTCTTTGCCAGCTTAAGGGCACCCTCGTTGGCTTCGGTCCCGCTATTGGTAAAGTATATACGGTCAAGGTCCTGTGGCAGGTTAGCTGTGATCAGCTCGGCTAAGTCAGCCTGCGGCTTTTGGATAAACTCGCCATAGACCATAACATGCATGTGCCTTTCAACCTGCTCTTTGACGGCTTTAATAACATCCGGATGCCCATGGCCCAAACTACTGACCGCTATTCCGGATATAAAATCCACAAATCTCCGGTCATCTGTGGTATATAAAAAAGGCCCTTTGGCATGACTGATTTCCAACCCCATAGGGCCTTCACTGGTCTGAGCGATATGGTTGTAAAAACTATTTGATGTCATATATCATTTTTTAACCACAACGTGCACGAAGCACACAAAGACGAGATGTTTTTTTAATATTCATCCTTTGTGACCGTTGTGCTCTTTGTGGTTTAACTTACCGATTTCCACTGTTTAACAATCAGGTTTATTTCGGCCATGCTGGTTGCATTCAACACCCGATCGGTCAGGTCCTTAATTTCCTGCATGTCGTGTTTGTGTATAGTTTTTTTCACTGCGGGAACAAATACCGGCGCCATACTTAAATCACAGATACCAAGCCCGACAAGAATCAGGGCCGCAAAAGGATTTGAAGCAAGCTCACCACAAACAGAAACCTGAATACCTTTCTTGCGGCCGCCCTCTGCTGTCATTCTGATCAGCTGCCAGACCGAAGGGTGCATTTGCTGGTACAATTGAGAGATAAGATTATTACCTCTGTCCACAGCAAGGGTGTATTGGGTTAAATCATTAGTACCTATGCTAAAGAAATCGACCAGATCTGCATAGGCTTCTGCCTGTATAGCTACCGACGGAACTTCAACCATTATTCCCAGCTCAATTGACTTATCATATGCAATACCTAAAGAATCTAATCTTGAAATGGCATTATTCAGTTCTATCCGGACCGACTTGATTTCCTCTAGGGTACAGATCATAGGAACAAGTATACGGCAACGCCGGGGATAGCGGCCGGAGACTTTTAGGATGGCTTCGAGCTGACTTCTTAAAAGCTCCCGGTGGGCCAGTAAAATACGGATCCCGCGCCATCCGAGAAAAGGATTGGCTTCTGATTCGTCTTCATCCAGCAATTTATCTCCGCCCACATCAAATAAACGAATAGTAAGAGGTTCATCACCCGAATGTTTTAGCGCCGATTCGTAGAAACGTTCTTGTTTGCTTACTTCCAGGGCCGAGTTACCATCACTAAAGAAGAGCGATTCGGTACGCATCAGCCCAATACCGGCCACATTAAACTTCTTAATTTTATGTAGTTCTTCCTCAAATTCAATGTTTGCCCGTAACTTTACTTCCTTACCGCATTTTGTTGTCGATGGAAGCAATTCATCACTGGTCTCCTCTTCCAACAGCTTGTTTTGCTGAGCAATCAATTCTTCATACTGCTGCTGTTTCCTCTCATCCGGACGAACGATCAACTTTCCATTAGCACCATCAATAATTACAGTATCACCATTGCGTATTAATTGGCTGGCAGTTTTAGTGTCAACCATTATGGGAACACCAATAGAATTGGCTATGATAGCGGCATGCGAAGTAAGGCCGCCACTATCGACAACAATGCCCTGTACGTTTTGCCGTGATAACATCACGATATCCGTAGGACTGAACTCCTTTGCTACAACAATAGCATTGTTCTGAACAGAGGAAATCATAGCATTCTGCTGAATGTAACGTATCAACCGGTCCCGAATGTCCCGCAGGTCCACCAGTCGCGACTTTATAAACTCATTATCATTCTGCTCGATCAGGTTGATGAACGATTGAAAAGCCTCCTGCACAGCCCGGGCGGCATGGAAGGCTTCTTTTTCAATCAAATGAACCATCTTGCGGTATAACTCAGGGTCACGGACGAATTCTTTCTGCGTCTCAATTATATGTAAAGCATTAATGTCTTTCGACTTCCGGCTGGTAAAGTGTGCCATGTTGTGAAGATCTGTCAGGACTTTCTGCATGGCGTCATCTAATTTCTTTTTTTCTGAAGCAGTACCTTTGCTTTTTATCATCTCGCTATCCAGCAGAGAATGAGGGTTATAAACCCAAACCTCTCCCAGTACAATACCCGGAGATGCGCTTTTGCCGGTTAATACAACTTCATCATAAGAATGCTCTTTACCCATGCTCTTCATTATTTTCATTAAATCCGCTATCGAATAATTTCACAAGAGCCTTAACGGCATCCTTCTCATCAGGCCCCTCTAACTCCAACTCCATTTCAGCTCCCTGCTCCGCTGCAAGAGTTAATACCCCAAGAATACTTTTACCATTAATTTTGTATCCATACATATTTATGTGGAAATCTGATTCAAACTGCCCGGCCAGCTTCACGAGCAAGGATGCGGGCCGTGCATGTAAACCCGCCGAGTTTTTAACTATAACTTTTTGCTTTTCCAAGAATTATATGTGATGCTATTTAAAAAAAAGTTTTATGAAGTATAGCATTTTATCAGGAAAGGTGGAAGGAAGTGAAATTTAAGTTCATCCTATAACCCGGCACAATAGTGTGCCAAAAATGCAAATAATTTTATCTTCCCGCCCTCCCGGCAATTTTATTACCTTACGGACCTGAACGAAATCACCAGTTATATATAGCCATAAACCCTATTTTAAAATGTCCTATACTCCAGCACCATCACGCTATCAGGAAATGCTTTATAATCGATGCGGAAACAGCGGTTTAAAACTACCTGCTATATCCCTTGGTTTATGGCATAACTTTGGTGGAGTTGATACATACCATAATTCCCGGAACATGGTTCACCATGCTTTTGACCTGGGGATCAACCATTTTGATTTAGCCAATAACTACGGTCCCCCACCGGGCTCTGCAGAGGAAACTTTCGGAAAGGTTATGCGTGATAGCTTTTCCAGTTACCGCGATGAGATGATCATCAGTTCCAAAGCCGGGTACCTGATGTGGGATGGTCCTTTTGGCGAATGGGGTTCACGGAAACACCTTATTTCCAGCATTGACCAAAGCCTGGCACGCATGGGCCTTGAATATGTGGATATCTTCTATCATCACCGTCCTGATCCGGATACGCCTCTCGAAGAAACCATGTCTGCACTAGACCAGATGGTGCGGTCCGGGAAAGCCCTGTACGTAGGTGTTTCCAATTATAACCCGGAGCAGACAAAACAGGCGGCCGATATTCTATCAGGCCTCGGTACACCCGCTATCATTCATCAGCCATCATGCAGCCTGTTCAACCGGTGGATTGAAGATGGTTTATTGGATGTCCTTGAAGATGAAGGTATGGGATGCATTGCCTTTTCTCCCCTGGCCCAGGGGATGCTGACCGATAAATACCTAAACGGAATACCTGAAAAATCACGGGCGGCACTGGAACACGGGTTTCTTCAGCGAAGTCAGGTTACTGCTGAAAAAGTCGATCAAGCCATCAAATTAAACAAACTGGCTGGTGAAAGGGGCCAGAGCCTGGCCCAAATGGCTTTGGCATGGGTGCTGCAGCTTAAGGGAATGAGCTCTGTAATAATTGGCGCGAGTAGTGCTGAGCAAATAGAAAATAATGTAGCCAGCCTTAAGAACCTGGACTTTTCTGCAAATGAGCTTGAGGCTATTGAATCAATCCTGGTCGGTTGAACCCTCATCCGGACTAAGCCAGTGTCCGTTCACCATGACCTTTTCAGCCGATTCGTTTTGTGTGCTCTTTCTGAACTTACCCATATTAATTTCTCCGCTTCTTAACTGTGATCCCTGCTGCTCCTGGTAATAAACAGCTTTCGCAGTTTCAATTTTAAAGTAGATCTCGTATTCTTCTATATTGCCAGCACCGTTATTTTCAATCATATAATCCACATTCACATACAGGCTGTCATCTGATGTTTCAGTTTGCCATTTGGTTATTTCGATATTAGCCGTTTTGCTGGATGGGTTGTTAGCATTACCATAGTTGAGGAAAATGATTGCATTTGCAATTTCGTCTTCACGAACGGCAATATTCACACTTGTACTTTTATAACCCTGTTTACTGACCTGGACCGTATAACTGCCCCCCGGGACCTCGGTTATTTTAAACCTTCCATCCTCATCTGAAGAAGTGGCTATCGTGGGAGGATTGGTTGTAACACCGGCACCCTTAACGACACGGTCTTCTTCATCATTCTGGATGACGCCCTGAATTTCACCGTATTGCTCAGCTTCTAACAAATTCTCTTTACAAGATAATTGGATAAAAACACAGACGAGCATCAAAGCAAATGCTGTTTTAACTTGGTACTTTTGCATGATTACATCTCATTTAATGATATGTCGAATGAACTACGAATAAATTTTTCAGCGACTAATTCCTGACCATAGAAAATTTTAAGGTTAATAGAATAGGTATCTCCATCTTTAAGGGTAATACTTATTTGGCTCAAGGATACCTTTTCGCCGGGTTCGGCTATAAAAAACCCGCCTTGATTGGACGAGCTTCTTCCTGCTTCTCCTTTTTTATGCATACTCAGGCGATACACAAACCTGACCTGCTCATCGCTATTGTTCAGGAACATACCTCTTATTGCTGCTCCTGTTTTCAGCTTTTCTATTTCAATATCTGCTAAATATTGGACTTCATTGCTTCTTTTTGCCACATCGGGATACAGCGCGGCCAGGAAGACCGAAATGGTCAGTATGATGAATAGATTCATAATAATAAAATTAACTTTCGTTAATTGCCTCTGTGATCAATAGTGATATTCATATCATTCCCACGTTGGGTGATACCATACGGAGTGGAATTACTTCTACCGATTTGCTTTGCATTATTGTTGTTTCCCACCTGTAATACAGAATGAGCTTTGTTATTTCCCTGAAGGTTTAGGTTATATTGATTATCATTTCCATACTGGTCGAGTTCCAGGCTGTTATAATTTCCAATCTGCACTTCCCTGAAGTAATTACCGTTACCTTTTTGGGTTAACTCAATGCTATTGTAATCGCCCATCTGCAATAATTTTGCTATATTGGAACCACCGATCTGAATAAAATTGGCTGTGTTGCTTTTGCCCCGTTGGTTGATATCGGCCCGGTTTTCAGCATTGCGGATGCCGCCCATTTTATTAATAAACCCCAAAGGCCGCTTTGTCTCTGCTTCTTTATTGATAACCTCGAGATCTTTCTTGGTTATTTCTTTATTGTGATTTTCCGATATTTGCTCAAGAAACGCTTCACTCTGAGCTTGTACGGTTGTCGCGAAAATAACCATTGTAATGAGCAGGTATATTGTTTTCATGATGCTAGTGTGTTTAGTTAAAAGTTTAATAATAAATTCGGGACAAAGCCTGAGCCTTGCCCCGAATTTCTAAGCATTAGTTAATCGTACCATTTGATGGTAACCCATTGCCAAATCCACCCATCTGGAAAACATGAGCAGAGTTATTTGATCCGCTATGGCTGATATTAGCAATATCACCATTACCCCACTGGTTAATGTTCGCGGTGTTATACGAGCCGCTTTGTTCTCCACCGGCTGAATTACCGTTCCCGAACTGGTTAACATTGAAAGCGTTACCTGAACCACTTTGCACTATTCCAGGACTGGAATGATGATTATAACCTACATTATTGTCATTACCCTTTTGTAATACATTTATAGAATTATGATCACCACTCTGAAGGATACCTACGTCTCCATCATCTCCAAATTGAGCAACCAACGCGCTAGAACCATTTCCAGAAGACTGGTGTATATCAGCGCTGTTATTATTACCAAGCTGGAAGTTCACAGCGTTAGCATTACCCATGGCCTGGTTTATGGATGAACTATTACCCTTACCTATTTGCGTCTGCAGACCAAGCATGTTATTAGAGAATATGCGAGCACTCGCACTATTATCATCACCGAACTGCGTTTGTGTATGCGAGTTATCGTTAGCATATTGATTGCCATAAACTGAGGCATCATTATCATCTCCAACCTGCAAAATTAAAGCTTCATTCCCATCACCTCCGTGAGATACTGAGGCGTCATTTTGCGCATAGGCAAAACCCACCATAAACAGCATGGCGAATAATGTTATACTTAACTTTTTCATTGTCGTACTCCTAATTATAGTTATTTTTTTTTGTTTTAAAGATAAATATATTTTATACCTACCTTTGGTTTTTTGCCCGATGTATCGGGGTACTGCTTTAGGAGCAGAAATAAGTAAAACGAATTTTCTTATCTTTAAAAGAGTTTCGTTTTAAAGGCGGTGTTGGAGTGTTCCCGGCATCCTTTGCTTTGCAAGGGATGCCCCTCTGACATCGTCTTTTTTTATTTCCGCGGTTCCAGTTGTTAATTAACCTCCTTTTGGTTTATTCGTTGATCATTTAGTTTAGTTTCTTCCTAAGTACCAGGTCAATCCCAGCTGTCCGGACCAGATATTATCATTTATATAGCCATTGCTTATTCCATCCAGACCATCCAATATGGAATAGTTGTTCTTGATCATGGCCGTTGCGCCAAGTCTTTCAGATAGCAGTAGCTCAAGTCCCAATCCACCCGTTGCGTAAGGATGGTATTCCGGTTTGAACTCGAATATATCTTGGTCTTCTATCAGTACACCTCCACCTAAAAGCAGAAAGGGTGAGATACGCTGCGTGGAGAGCAGATGATATGTGCCTCTCAATTCACCTGTATTCATATTCTTTTCAAACTTCCCATCAGCGGCAATATTACCGCGGCCGGCCTGCAAGCCCAGCCCCCATTTTGGTGAAAACTGGTAACGCAGTATGAGCTCACCGGCCGGACGCAGCAAAGAATTCGCGTAATTCCCTTCATATAGCTGTACCCCGCCATTGAAACCCACAGCCAGCCCGCCGGGCCGTAACATTGGGGCCCTTCCATAATCGATTCCCGGATCTTCATCTTTGCCATTGTAATAGTTCTGAAAAATATCCGAATATTTATCTTCCTCGTTTTTCAAGAACCATAACCCATCGTCAACGCCTTCAATAACCAGGCTTTTTACCGCTTTGTTAATAGCTTCGGTTACTGCAATGGTAGTTGGTTCGTTAAAGCTGTAACCGGCTTCGGCTTCCAGCATACGTGTTGGGGCCACAAATCGGAACAGGGAGCCATCAACCTTTTGAGAGATTATAGTCTTTGTCGTGTAGACCGTTTTTAATACTCTGCCGCTCTGGGTCGACGTGGCGCGCAAATATATGGTAACCTGGTCCTGACGAAATTCACCGGAACCCCCTGCACCGAAATATCGTACTCCCAGCCCTCCGGTGATCACATTGGTATCGTATGAAATGATACCGCCTTCAAGCAATACCCCTGCGTAAAGCAAGGGGGTTATGGGCGGTAATTGATTGCCATTCCCATCGGTATGCTGTGCACGGACAGATTGAATAATCTGGCGTTCATTAAGCAAATTTGATAATCCTTCTCTTTCAATCGTTGTAAACCAGCCCGACTCTTCCAGTGCTCTCATTAAAATGGAAGTCGATCCCTGGGTTACAGCGGTTGAGAAATTTGCCCCCGACTTATATTGACCGCTTTGATCACGAAACCGGTATATAGCAGCTACAATTTTTTTGCTGGGTTCCGGCAAACTACTTAAGCTACCTTTCGCCTTGCTTTCGGACCCGACTTTCGCCGGGCTTCTCTCAAAAGGCTGCATATATGTGGCACACCCGTTCAGCATGAAACAGAAAACCAGATAATATGTTAGTTTCCCTAATCGCATTAATCAATAGTTGGGTATATCGATGGTAGTTTGATCGCCTGTGTTCGGATCGGTTACGATTATATTGGTACCACTGCCACCCGGAATCACCTCAACAATATATTCTCCCAGATCATGACGGCCTTCTTCCGTTAAATCTAAATCAGCAAAACGGCTCTGGACGATCTCCCGTGAAAGCTGGTTCAGGATTTGCCGCTGCATATTTCCCCCGAATTCATCTAATGGATCCCGCGAAAGCAGGTCATTTTCTTCTTTATCTTTTTGCATCTCGGCAGAGCTTTGTATCCAATGAGCATTATTCGGATGGCCGCCAAATGCAGGATGCTTGGGCTGATAGATGAGCTGCTGGGCTTCTGCGGTCATCGTGGCTGCAAAAAATGTTATTATAATTATTGTTAAAAGCTTAAATGAAGACATAATCCTTCTTAATTTGTGTAGTTGTTATTTAATATGATATTGGGGCGGTCTCGTAGTTTTCCAAATACCACTGGGTCCTGCCCACCCCCTGATGGGCTGCCCCTTTAATTTCATCGTATCGGGGCTGTAGATTAGCCTGATAAACGCTCGTGTCGTTTACCTTTATGGTGACCCGGGTATTGTAATTAGGCATCGGTGTCTCAGCAACCGTGACCGTATAATTAAAGGCCTCGGCAGGGGAATCCCATTCGCTATAAAAAGCATTGTAGAAGTCCCTTCCAACTTTCGATATGGTTTCATCAATAATCAGGCCATCGATCTCCAGTACCGGATCATATACCTTCTGTTCAACAGGCCCATCAGCCAGTTCATCGATTTCCGGTTCCTGATTTTCACTTTCCGGGACTTCATCCGTTTCAGCCGGCCCCTGCTCTGATTCAAACGTCAATTCGCTTATTTCATGGCCTATACTTTGCATCGACTCTGGTATCACCAGGGCCTGGCCCGGAAATATCATGTTGGTATAAGAAACACGATTACGATTGGCTTCATAGATTTTTTCCCAGTCGTTTGAAGATGTATACGCTTCAGCGATGCTCCATAAAGTCTCGCCCTCCTGAACTATATGGACCACATCCAAAGCGGATAGTGGCATTGTAGGACCTTGATCATCCGGGTCGTCTGCTGAATAGCCAAACCCGGTAAGCATGAACCAAAGCAACACTAACCCTGCGATTTTTATCGGTTGGTCCAGGTATTCTGTTGCCTGCTTAATAAAAGACGTACCACTACTACCCTGACAAATCATGTCAATTCTACCGTGATGAATTTCCAATTAATATTTTAGAGTTGGACCCGGAGGATTCAACATTTTTCATTAAGCCAATCAGGTCCGCCCGTCATTAAAAATCACAATCAATGAGGTGCTTTTTTTTAGATGAACTTAATTACTTGTATCTAATGTAAAGCACAATTAACAATAAGAAAAGTTAGAATTAATAAATTAATATATGTTATTTAAAATACATAATGTTGTATGACATACTTGTACACAGTCGGCTACTGCAATTTGGGTTAATGAGCTAGTTTAGACTGTGATTTTCTAATTAAAAAAATAAACGACAGGCCCGGACGCATACAAAAGCTTTAATAAAGACCGTATTATAAATTGTGGTCTTTTAACATGGGCCAGTTCAATTTTTCAATATATGGTGAACCCTGCATTTACTCCTATAGGCTATTCTGATTACCCTTTTTCAATTTGTTGTCAGAGCCAACATTCATTACATTAAACAGCCTCAACGAGGCGGCAGAACCTAG
>JBBDMV010000142.1:0-59195 GCA_040878115.1 Balneolales bacterium | reverse complement strand
ATATACTATACCCCCGGCTTTTACCTGCCGGGCCTTTCGGGATCGTGAAGTTTGGCTTTGGTATGCTGTTCGTAGGCGAAATCTCTTGTTCCGGACTTATCAGAAAATAACACGGATATATTATTATTTGAAAAATTGGCCGCTTTCAGATTATTGGTAATCTGAACGGCCTGATCTTCATCTTTGGCTATGCAAAAAACTGCTTTTGACATAAATTAAACTCTTTTTCTTGATGATTAATAATTAGATTTAGACCCTCGGTTCTTCTTCTCCCGGCACTTCAGGACCTTTTGGACCTGTAGTTGAGATCGTTGAATCTTTATTAATTGACGCCTCTTTTGGGTCCAGCTTTGACTCCTGTTCCTTTTTTCTTTGCTCGTCTTCTCTTTTAGGCCCTTGCGGTTCTTTACTTAATTCTGGTTGGTCCAACTGATTTATTTCACTGCTCATACTCCATTCACCTGTGGCAGCAATATCCTTTGCACCGAACTCCTGATATATTTCCTCCACCTTTTTGCGCTGGTCCGTATTTTTAACATGCACGGAAATGAGGATATTCCCTTCTTTCAACTTTCCTTCGTACCGTTTGGCTTCATATTCAGGAATTCCCAGACCAACTAAAACTCCGGTTACCCCGCCAATGGCAGCACCAATGCCAGCCCCGCTAAGGAGGGCCATAATCGGCCCGGCAGCTATCAAAGGCCCAAGTACAGGGGTAGCTAAGGCGCCAACGCCAGCCAGCCAACCGATAGCGGCACCCAAAACGCCACCGGAGCTTGCTCCTGTGGCCATGCCTTCCGGTGCTTTGGTATGTTTTTCGTGAGCAAAGCTCCTGCTTCCGGATGTATCCGAATACAAAACAGATACATCATCTTTTGAAAACTTCTCCGACTTTAACTTATCTATTATATCAGCCGCCTGCTCTTCGGTGCCGGCTATGCAAATTACGTTTTCACTCATCATTATGTTCTCCCTGCTAATTCCCATTTGTTCTTATAAAAACCGGAGGCGTATGGGGTGGTTCCACCATAGAACACACCTATACGCCTCTCTAATCAGTCACTACCGGGTTATCTGTTTAATATTCTTCTTACATCATCATTCCTGGTCCCCATCATTATCTCTAAAAATGCCATTTTCCGGTTGGTCCTGATCGTTGCTCATTTGATCGGAAGCACCATTATCACTTTCCTGAAATCGAAAAACACGATTTTCAGCCATAATATCCATGTCCATTTCCATCCAGCGCTCGTCCAGGCTTTCTGCCTGTTCAAACTCACTTTGGTCAATTTGTCCAAGCATTAATTCATCTTCAGCCGATAACCGGAACGCACTTGTCATAATAGCGAAACGATTATTCTCATTTCCCATAGCCCCACCATTTTCCTGGGCGCCTTGCTGTTGTTGGCCATTCATATCCTGTCCCTCTCGTTGATCGGTTCCATCATCATTATTATCTTCAAAATCGGCACCGTTATCCATACCCGTCCTATCATTGCTTTGGCCCACAAAATTCTCGTCGAGGGTGACTACAACAAAAGCAGCTCTTCCTTCTTCCAGGTCAATTAAAAAATCCTCGACATCACCAATGTCTCCTTGATCAGTGCCCATGATATTACTACCTAATAAATTGTCAGCGAAAACGAGGCGCTCATCATCAGTCTCTGCAGGGCTTTCTTGTTCGTCTTGTTGCTCTATAATACCAGGAGGTGATGGATTACTATTATTATTTATATCGGGTCCTTGTTGGCTAGCCCCTGCCCCATCTTCCAGTAACGCTAAATCTGAATCGTCCCACTCTTGATTAAAAAAGGCATAAATTTCACCGCCCTGTGTTTCATCAGTCATTTCTGCGAGTTCTTCTTTATCGTAAGTTGGTGCATCACCCCACCTTTCTTCGTCTATATTAATTATTAATTGCTCCTGTTCCGGCCTATGTTGTATAGCCTGAGGCGGAACGGCCCGTAATGAAGCTCCAATTCCCAAAAAACCTCCGCCTCGCACCACGGCATAGACGATCCGGTTGTTCTGAAGGTGTATAGCCAAATCATTCAAAGAACCTAGATTAGCATCTTCCTGATTAACAATATCATCGCCTAATAACTCACTGGCTTTAGCTCCGCGGGGTTGGTTTATTTGCTGGTCATCCATTTCATTCTGAACAACCCCGGCCTCCTGGCCGGTGGTTGCTTCGTTATTATTATTGTTGTTGTTGCTTTCGCCATCTTGACGGGTACCATTTTCTTCACGGTAACCTTCGCTTTCAGCTGCGCCCCATTCGCCGTTCCCGCTTTGCTCTTCATAACGAAAAACGCGATTCTGACCCAGCATTTCCCGGTCTTCATCGATCCAGGTTTCGCTGTCAATGCTCTCTGCCTGCATAAACTCCTGGCGGTCGATATCCAGGGTCAACTGTTCTTCTTCTTGTGAATAACTTAATGCACTCGGTGCAACGGCATACATGTTTCCACCAGCCTGAGCTTGTCCCTCTTGTTGTGACTGGTCTTCCTGTGGCTGACCTTCCTGTGGTTGACCGGCGCCCATCCCATTTTCCTGACTAATGAAATCTTCGGAAACATTCAGAACAACAAATGCCAAACGGCCCTCTTCAAGGTCTACAAGAAACTCATCCACTTCACCAACTTCTTGCTGAGCGCTTTGCATACCTTCTTGCTGGTCTTGTTGACCTTCTTCTTGTTGATCAGGTTGCTCTGGCTGCTGGTCTGGCTGGGCTGCCTGCTGACTAGTAACGGTCATGCCCGACAATTCCTCGGTGAACTGGAGCTCTTCTCCCATTTCCTGCTGTTGCTGTTGGCCTTGCTGGTCCTGAGCAGCAGCGGGTCCGGATGCCCCACCTTCTGGTTCGTCTTCTTGGGCACCGTTTTGTTCAGGTGCTGTCATTTGTTCTCCCAAAAAGCCCAGGTCTTCGCTCTGGAACTCCTCACCAAAAAAGGCATAGATTTCCTGGGCCTGAGCCTCATTTGCTGCCTGGGCGATCTCCTGCTTGTCTTCAAAAGTAGGAGCCTCTGCCCAACGCTCCTCATCGATGTCCAGAACATAATTCTCTTCTTCCGATGAGAAACTAAGGGCCTGAGGAGGAACTACCTTGAGCTCCTCGCCTACGCCCAGTATGCCGCCCTCGGCAATCACAGCATAGGTAACCCGGCTATTCTGAAGGTCAACGGCAAGATCTTCAATTGTTCCCAGGCTTTCTCCATCCTGGTTAACCACATCTTGCCCCTGCAGGTCACTGGCTTTGTGTCCTTTACGACCCTGCTGGGCACTGCGGTCATCAGATTGCTCCTGTTGTTGGTCCTGCATCTGAGATTCGCCTCCGTTGGGCTCCCGGTCGCTATCCTCTTCTCGTGGCATTTGCTGTTGTTGCCCAAGTGGATTCCCTTCTGAACCAGATTGGGTACCACTTTCTTCATAACGGAAAACTTCAGCATAACCAAGTTCTTCCATATTGGGATCAACCCATTCATCACTGCTAATTGTTTCAGCCTGCTCTATTTCCTGCTTTTCAATGTCGACCGTTACCCGATCTTGCTCACGGTCGTATTGCAAAGCGTTTGGTATGATTGCATAAAGATCTCCGGCTTCTTGTCCTTGTCCGGGGGTCTCTTGCTGCTGTTGGCCTTGCTGTTGATCATCTTGTTGCTGCTGATCTTGCTGTTGCTGGCCCAAACCGCCCTGCTGGTCTTGTTGCCCCATTCCACTTGCGCTTACTACAACAAACGCCAGGCGGCCTTCTTCCATATCCAACAGGAATTCATCCACTTCACCGATCTCCTCGTCTTGTTGGGTTGAAACGGACTTACCTTCAAGGTCATCAAAATAAACGAGCTCATTATTACCCGTTTGCTGATCTTGCGTCGGCTGTGGCTGCTCTTCTTGCTGGGCCATACCCTCATCCTGTTGGTGCTCTGTGGTATCAGAAGGTGCCGGGCCCGACTCAGGCTCTTGCTGTGGATTACCTTGCTGTTGATCATCCTGAGGCATCATATCCTCTTGCTGATCACCCTGCTCCTCTAGTAAAGTCAGATCTCCGGTGCTCCATTCTTGATCATAGAAAGCGTAAATTTCCTGGCCTTGCTGATCGTCCAGCCCACTTTGTGCCAGTTCTTGCTTGTCAAATGTCGGAGCTTCAGCCCATTTCTGCTGATCAATGTCCAATTGGAACTCACCTTCTCCGCTTTCACTAAGGGCCTGAGGCGGTACAGCTTTTAATTGACCCGCTTGCATTCCCTGACCCTGTTGCTGTTGATCTTGTTGCTGATCTTGCTGCTCCTGATCTTGTTCCATAGGATCACCTTGCATAGGATCTTGCGCCATTCCTCCGTTTTCATCAGAGATCATCACATAAGCTATGCGGCTGTTCTGCAGACTAACAGCAACATCACTTATGGTTCCAAGCTGATTACCTTCGCTATCGACTACACTCTTGCCTGTCAGCTCCGTGCCTTTTTGTCCTTTTTTGCCTTCCCCTTCTTCACCTAATTGAGCACTCTGCTTTTCATTTTGCTGCCCTTCTTGCTGCGCGGATATACTCTGGACCGGTATCCAGGTAAAAAGCGCCAGGCATAGAACAGCCATAGCTAACGTTGATAAATTAATCTTCGATGTTTTCATAGCTTATCCGTGTGTTGGTTTGATATTAATATTTGCCACCCCTACTGATATGAAGTTCCGCAGTGCATTAAGATGATTATTTACTCCTATTGCAGTAATCACGCTCTTGTTTGCTTACCCCACTCTCAATGATGATGGTTTATAGATTGTTCCAACGCCACTCATATATATACTATTGCTAAGTTAATAAATAACAATAAATTATAGAATTCTTATATTCCTAATATTGCTTCTTATGACATAATTGCCTGAATATAAAGTCGTCGCCAAAGTATGAATCAGCAACCCTGGAGGTCTTGAGAAGTTCCCAGGTATATATGAACCCATTAGCTACCAACTCACTCATTACGTCCAGAATGCTGCTTTTTTATCTAATACCCAGTTGATAATAACTCATTTTTTCTTTATCTCTTTTTCTGGCATTACAATTATCACATATTTAAAATCTTATGAGCGATACTCCTGAGCAATCAGCTTCAAGCCCTAGATCATTGGGACAACGAATATTTTCAAGAGCGCTCGATTCTGTTGAACGTATAGGCAACAAGTTGCCTGATCCTATTACCTTATTTGTCATTTTTGTGGCTATTGTGATGATTGTTTCGGCACTGGCGTCAGCGTTTAACGTGTCGGCGATCCATCCGGGAACAGGGGAAGAAGTCAACGCAGTAAACCTGTTCTCCAAGGATAACCTACAGCGCATTTTCCTGGAAATGCCCCAGACATTTGCTGAATTCCCACCTTTGGGACTTGTTTTAGTGGTGATGCTCGGTATTGGTGTTGCGGATAAAACGAATCTGATCGGGGTGGCGCTGTCAGCTTTTGTGAGCAGCGTCCCGGGGTGGCTTTTATCCGCTTCCGTGGTTTTTGCAGGGCTGATGTCCAGCCTGGCTGTTGATGCGGGGTATGTGGTTTTAATCCCGCTGGGGGCCGTTATATTTCATGGTGTGGGGAGGCATCCGCTGGCTGGTCTTGCGGCGGCCTTTGCCGGAGTGTCGGCAGGGTTTAGTTCCAACCTTTTCCTGACCAGCCTGGACCCACTGCTAGCCAGCTTCACTACACCAGCGGCCAACATCCTTGACCCGAACTATGTAGTTGATGTAACGGCTAATTATTACGTAATGGTTGCTCTGGTACCTATATTCACTATCACGGGTGCTTTTGTTACCGAAAAAATTATTGAACCCCGCCTCGGCGCCTACGAGGAGGAAGAGGGCCTTGAAGTTGAAAACAACGAAATCAGTTCACTGCAACGCAGGGGCCTTTGGGCTGCACTTATTGTATTGATCATCACATTAATAGGTATCGCCTTCATGGTTGTTCCTCAGGACGCGGTACTTCGCGGTGATGATGGCTCACTCGGACCATTCTATCGCAGTATAGTAGCCTTAATGCTGTTTCTCTTTCTGCTCCCTGGATTGGCTTACGGTATCGTAACAAAACAAATCACGAGCGACAAGCAAGTCGCCCGAATGACATCAGACACCATGGCAAGCATGGGCCCTTATATTGTATTGGCTTTTGCTGCCGCCCACTTCATTGCATTTTTCAATTGGTCAAACCTCGGCATCATACTTGCCATCGGCGGTGCGGATCTTTTGCAAGGAATAGGATTTACAGGGGTACCTTTAATTTTTTCTTTTATTATTGTGAGTGCAATGCTGAACCTGTTTATAGGAAGCGCTTCAGCAAAATGGGCGGTTATGGCACCGGTATTTGTTCCTATGCTCATGCTATTAGGTTATTCACCTGAACTAACTCAAGCCTTATACAGGGTCGGTGATTCTTTCACCAATGTTTTGACACCACTTCTTCCTTATTTCCCTCTTATCATAATATTTGCCCAGAAGTACCAAAAAAACATTGGTATCGGAACCATTATATCAACCATGCTTCCTTATTCCATAGCTTACGGAATTGTCGGTATCACGACCATTATTCTCTGGATCCTCTTTGACCTGCCTCTTGGGCCAGAATCACCCATGTATTACCAACAACCTTAAAATGTTGAGATTTACGCGTTCAGGTATTCGAGTGTTATTGTTATAAAGCTTATATTCTATGCTCACTTAACTACTCTAATTTAATACCAGAACACAAATCTCATGCACAGAGCACATAATTTTAGCGCAGGACCAGCCGTACTTCCTTTGGAAGTCTTACAAAAAGTACAATCTGAATTGGTTGATTATAACGGTGCAGGCTCATCCATCATGGAAATGAGCCACCGTGGACCTGAATATACCGAAGTTGACCGGCTAGCCAGAGAGCGCCTGTCAAATCTGCTGGGCCTGGATGATGATTTTGAGATCCTGTTTTTGCAGGGCGGAGCAAGCACCCAGTTCATGACCGTTCCTTATAACTATCTCGGAGACGGTAAATCAGCAGATTACATCAACACCGGCAGCTGGTCCAAAAAAGCCATCAAGGAAGCCAAGTTACTTGGTGATGCACATGTTGCCTACAGCTCCGAAGAATCCAACTTCAACCGCGTTCCCGAAAGCCATGAACTGAAGCTAAATAAAGATGCTGAGTACGTACATTTTACATCCAACAATACCATTTTTGGAACCGAGTTTCACAAAGAGCCGGAAAGTGCCGGTGTACCTCTGGTCTGTGATGCTTCATCAAATATACTCTCAAAGCCCCTGGATATAAAAAAATATGGGTTGATCTACGCGGGAGCTCAGAAAAACGCGGGGCCTTCAGGGTTAACTATCGTGATCATTCGTAAAGATTTTCTTGAGAAAGCCAAAAAAAGCGGCATCCCAACGATGCTCAGCTACCACACCCATGTAAGGACCTTGTTCAACACACCCCCTACTTTCGGCGTATACTTCTTCAATGAAGTACTCGACTGGATAGAAAAAAAAGGCGGTCTCGAGGGAATGGCCCGAAGAAATAAGGAAAAAGCAAAACTCCTTTATAATGAACTCGATAAGGACGATTTCTACACAGGCACTGCAGAGACGCTATCCAGGTCCCTGATGAATGTAACCTTCCGCCTCCCAAGTGAAGACCTTGAAAAGGAATTCCTTCAGGAAGCCAAAGCCAACGACATGGTCGGCCTGAAAGGCCACCGCAGCGTCGGCGGCATGAGAGCCAGCATTTACAATGCCTGCCCTCCCGGCAGCGTGCAGGCACTTGTTGATTTGATGAAAGATTTCCGCTCCAGGAAAGGCTAATTAGCCTCACATTCTCCGAAAAATTGCCAATAATCCAGTACGGGCATCCCGCCCGTACTGGGTTATTCTTCGGCATCCCCCACAGGCACTGGGCGCCTCGCCTGATAATACTTTCTAAAGAATGCCAATAGCCGCAAGGAAATGAACAAAGGCGTCCGGAATGGAAAATAAGGTAAATAGAACCCCGTACGCCGCTCCGGCAATGTGGGCCTCATGGTTCACATTTCCCCGTTGTTTTTTGGCTTCATAATAGCTGTACCCCATAAAAAGCCCGCCGAATATAATAGCCGGAATGCCCACGGGTATGAAAAACAAATACAGGTTATTGAGCGGAAAAAGCAGGATATAGGCAAATAATATGGCTTCTACGCCTCCTGAAGCACCCAGACTTGCGTAGTTTGGATTATCACGGTGCCTGAACAAGGTCGGCAAGCTGGAAACAATGATTCCGGTGATATACAGGGTGAAAAAGAGTGGAATACCCATCACCTTCTCCATGGTCGGGGCAAAAAAGAAAAATGTAATCATATTGAATAGCAAGTGGTTACCGTCGGCATGCAGGAAACCGGATGTCAATAGCTGGTACCATTTTCCTTCCCTGAAGGTGAAGTATGGACGAAGCATACCTTCGTGTTGCCATTGGGGCATATAATTCCAGGCAATATAGGTTACAGCAACAGTGGTAAATAGCAGTATATAAGCCAAATTGGGGGTATCTATTTAGGGTTAAGGATCGATGTAGTCTACGTAAGCAGCGCTAAAATAGCATATTTAACAGGAAGTTTTCTGCTTATTAGGGAAAAACATAACAGGTTAGCTTCTTTATTTTCCCATGTTCTGCTTATATTATCATTCTTTAGCCGAAGTAGCTCAGTTGGTAGAGCAATGCTCTCGTAAAGCATAGGTCGGCGGTTCGAATCCGCTCTTCGGCTCTTTTAGTTCCCGTGAAAAACAAATCGTTGTCAATCATTTCTGGTCACTGTTACAGCCGGGGGATAGGCATAATCATTCCATAGTTGTTCAAGTTCTTCAGTATCCGGCTCACCGTCGTGTGTAATGATCCGGTATCGCGTGAACCAGGGTGCATCTGGTTCTATTGTTAAATCTCCCAATGAAACAGGGCCATAACTAAAGAAGGGCTCGGTATCATTAATAAATACACCAAAAGGGTGATTAGGATTATCAGGATGTCCTAATATTCCTATCCCTGCATAATTCCCATCGACATCACCTCCCATATGGCTCCATCGAACACGTTGGCCAACTACTTTCTCCCGATTATATCCTTCGGATGATAAAAAGTTCATTTCACCCTCTCCATCCCAGTCATCATGACCGCGGATATTTATTCCACCGTAGATATGCTCATGTATTTCAACCGGACTATGGGTATTCGCTGTCTGAGTAATATTAATATCAAAAATGTGATATTTTCCTTCCCGGGTTGATTGATAAACATAGACTTCCCATTGCTCATTTAAAGCTATTTTGGGTTCAGCTACCGTGTAATCCACAAAACGATGCCTGGCACGGAAACCTCCGTACACCGGCCCTTCCCATACGGCCTCAAGGGTATCCGCTTCAACCCTGCCATTATCTTCATGGGCACCCCAAAACTCAGGTGCCCGCCCCTGGAACTCCGTCCGGTACCATGCTGACCAGATGCCATATTGATGCGGGCGGTGCGGGTTGAAATGCTGTGTGACCCTTACGCCTTCGGGTGTATAAACAGGATTGATATAACCCGAGCGTCTAAAACGAGGATTAATTCCCTCGGGAGGCTCACTTTCATTATAAAAATAACTGAGCACATCTTTCCCTGCTGCTTTAAAGCTGATAGACGGTGAATTGATATTTTTAGTTACAGATTCAACCGGCAAACCACCAGACTCTGATTCCGCCCTGAATGAATAGGTTTTTGAATCACCAGCATTCAGGTACTCCAGGATAAACCGGCCTTTATTATCTACGACCTGAAGGTGAACAGGATCATTTGAGTTACCCTCCATTACGTATACTCCATCATCCAAATGGTCCGGTAAAGAAAATGAGACTATAGCGTCAACCCGGTCAAATGCTCCCGCTGATACGGTTACCGTATAGCTGTGAGGTTCCAGTTCTTGAGCGGACCCTGATAATGTAGATAACAATAAAGATAGTCCAGCCAAAGAGATGCGAATCATGGTCATCATTGTTTTTAAAGTTCATTATGTTTAACCTCTTCCTTCATAAAACATCTGCATTTTACTTCAAAGGAAGTCAATGAATATAAAGCTTGATTTATAATTTTATCAAGCTTTATAAAAAATATTTGCAAGAAGGATCTTATGCTCTTTCAAAAGAAGCCTTTTATAGCAAAATAGGTGGTTATAAAAGAAAAAAGGATTACGGAGATTAGGCCAATGTTCCATCTTGTTGAGGGCAGGTGATCTTTACCCATGAGCTCTTTCTTGTTCAATAGATAAAAAATAGGAATTGCGATAGCCGGCAAAATCGTAGCCTGGAAGGCCTGGGAAAGGACCATTAAAACGGGAGGGGTTTGTTCAAGAAAAATGGACCCAAAAGCAAAGAACAATCCTCCAAGGATCAATGTCCTAAACATAGGAGACTGAATATCTCGTTTCCATCCCATATAATCCGCCACCAGCCAGGGAGCGATCAGAACGATAGGGAATATCGTGGACAGACCCGCCCCTGCAATTCCAATGATCAATAAAAAGGCGGCTGCTTCCCCTCCTATCGGCTCAAGAAGTCTAATCATCTCAAGCGTATTTTCCATTGTCAGGCCCATGACGTGCAAAGTCCCTGCCGCCACAGCCATAATCATAGCACTTAAGAAAACCATGGTAAAAACGGAGACAAAAGCATCCTTTTTTTCATGCTTCAGGTGCTTGATCGTCCATCCCTTCTCAGCAACTACCGTGCTGCGGATAATAAAAACGGCAGCAGAACAGGTAGTCCCGGCCATGGCGGCCACAATTCGATTGGCTTCGGGAGTATCTGGAATTCCGGGCACCATTCCTCCGAGTACCGCTGAATAAGATGGTGCTATCATAAAAAATACCGCCACGAAGCAAAAGACCATCAGAATAACGAAGGCGGTTAAAATCCTTTCAAACATCTTGTATTTGCCATTCCACAACGTAAGGAATATAATTACGCTTATAACCAATATGATCCATCCTGTTTCAACCACCAGATCTTGTCCTGAAGAGGCTAGTCGAAAACCTTCCTGCACCAATTCGGAAACGATACCCATAATACCTATTAAAGCAAGTAATTCACCAAGGATCAGGGCCGCCATAATATATAAAGCTACAACTTTTCCAACTTTGGGAATCTCATTCTTAAAATTAAAAAGAGCGGTATTACCTGATACCAAGGTCAGATGCCCAAAAGCCACCATTGCGATATAGGTGAATATGCCGGAGATGATAATAGCCCATAGTAATGTCATGCCGTATTGGGCACCGGCCATTCCCATCGTTGTTACACTTCCGGTTCCGATATTATACCCGATTAAAAATAAGCCTGGCCCTACAGCACTCAGGCCCAAGAGTATCTTTCTTTTTATTTTTTCAGACTTGCCTTCTTTTGCTATTACTTCATTTTGCTCGCTCATATACTATTTCCTTCGCGATCACTGTTATTTTGATTTTAAGACAATATCGATAGATCATTATATTAAAAATATCTTAAAAAGGCAGAAAGAATAAAAAAACATCTTCCACTACTTTAGTTTTACTTTGCTGATTAATAAAGCTCGTCTTTATCGGCTACATTATACGATAACAGGCCCCGCTATTGATATAATCACCATACTAGATAATTTTTGTCGTGCCTCCATGCTTGAGCTGTATGTCCATATAGCGTTCATTGATCTTCCAGGCACCTGACGTAAAATCAGGTATATTAACGGAATTGGACCTATTCGCCACAGACCATTCACTCAAGGGCACAATGGAGCTCCAAAGCGCAGCATCATAAACATCCATATCTAAAGGCAAGCCATTACGGAGGCAATCGATCATCCGCCAATCCATTAACGTATCCATACCACCGTGACCACCAACCTCACTGGCCATTTGGCCCACTCTTTTAAAGATTTCAGGTGTATATTTTTCTTCTAGAACTTTAAATTCCTCCTCTGAAATCCAGCCATCATGACTAGTGGCGACCCTGGCGGGGAGCGGCCATTTTCTGGCTATTCCTTGTGTACCGCTAATCAAGTGTATTCTTGAATAGGGTCGCGGTGAGGTTGTATCATGCTGGAGCATAATAGTACGGCCACTATCTGTACGAATGACACTGGTATTTAAATTACCGCGAAAGTCTCTTCCCGCATAAGCCTGCCAGAAATCATCGGTGGCAGATAGTTTTTCTGCCATAGGGCCCATCATGAAATCATTACTGGAAACCGACACCATGTAATCCATCTTGTCCCCATAATTGATATCCATCAATTGAGCTATTGGGCCTAGTCCGTGTGGTGGATAGAGGTTGCCATCCCGGTCAATGTTCTCTTCAATTCGCCAGGTACTTAATTCTTTATTAAACCACCTTCCCATTCTGTCGTGAATATAGGCTCCTTCCCCATGGATAATCTCTCCAAAAAAACCGTCCCTCATCATGTTTAATGTCATCATCTCAAAGAAGTCATAGCAGCAATTTTCAAGCATCATGCAATGTTTCCTTGTGCGCTCGGATGTTTCCACCAGTTGCCAGCATTCCTCAATAGTTTGAGCAGCTGGGATTTCCGTGGCAGCATGCTTGTCATTTTCCATAGCATAAACGGCCTGGGGAGTATGTAAATGCCATGGAGTCGTTATATATACCAGATCAATGTCTTCCCTTTCACATAATCTCTTCCAGTCATCTTCCCCCCCTGTATAACGATCCGGGTTATGAGAAGAATCCTGTAGGGAATCAATGGCTTCGTCCACTTTTTCACTGACCAAATCACACAAAGCCCTAATTTCAACGCCTTCAATATGCCTCAGCCTCCTCAATGCACCGGAGCCACGACTGCCAATTCCTATGACACCAATCCTGACCCTATCGAGCGGGGGGGCTGCATAGCCATGCATGTTGAATTGTTGCTGATGTGTTTGCCGAAAAGGTTCATTGTTAACCGGGGATATAAGTTTATCTGCACCTGCAAGGCCAAGGCCGGCAAGTCCGAATTGCTTTAAAAAGCTTCTACGATTATTTCTCATGATTTCAGATATAATTAGTGTTTGTATGAATGCTTAGCTTCAATAGCTCATAATAATCTTGTAGTACCTCCGCCTTTAAGAAGCTCGATATCCATTCCTCTTTCATTCGTCTCCCATGCCCCTGAAGTAAAATCTGGTACTGAAACCGAGTTAGAGCGATTGGCTACCGACCATTCTGTTAATGGTGTTACGGAGCTCCAAAGCGCTGCATCATAGACATCCATTTCGAGAGGCAGCCCATTACGGAGGCAGTCGATCAAACGCCAATCCGTTTCATTGACCCGGGCGTAGCTTCTAAGCTGGTCTCGCTCTTCATCGGCAGCCTGCCTGACTAATTCATTAAAACTCTTGGTCATTGTGGGGGTGTATTTTTCAAGCAGTGCATTATATTCCTCCCCGGAAACCCAGCCATCATGACTGGTGGCCATTCTGGCAGGAGTAGGATAATGCCTGAAAATACCCTGTGTTCCACTTATTAACTGAAACCGGGAACCAGGGCGAGGTGAACTTATATCATGCTGAAGCATAAGGGTACGCCCTTTTTTGGTACGGATAACCGTCACATTCATATTGCCACGAAAATCTTGACCTACATAGGGTTTATAATAATCATCATCAGCGGCAAGCTCCTCCATTAAGCCTCCCATAGTAAAGTCATCACTGGAAACAGATACCAGGTAATCCATCTGGTCACCATAGTTGAGGTCCATCATTTGGGCCAGAGGACCCAAACCATGCTGTGGATATAAATTACCGTGTCGGCCTACATTCTCATCAACGCGCCATGGCCGGTAACCGAACCAATTGTTATTGCTTTTGTCCCTCACCCACCGGCTTCTGTCTGACACTCTATCATGAACATAGTTGCCTTCACCATGAATGAGATCTCCAAAAAAGCCCTGCCTGACCATATTTAACGTAATAGCAGAAAGACCACTATGACAGTTGCCTGACATCAATGCACAATGTTTACGGGTCCGCTCTGAGGTTTCCACTAGTTGCCAGTTCTCCTCAATGGTACAACCTGCGGGAATCTCCATATACACATGCTTATCATGCTCCATGGCAAATACCGCCTGCGGGGCATGTAAACGCCAGGGAGTGGCTATATAAATCATATCAATATCGTCGCGCTCGCATAGTTTTTTCCATGCATCTTGTCCATGGGTATAAGAATCCGGGTTATGCTGCGGAAACTGTTGGATTGATTCTATAGCTTCACTCACTCTTGCAGGTACAATATCACATAAAGCCTTAATTTCAACCCCTTCTATGCCCGCCAGCCTTCTAACGGTCCCTGAACCTCGGGCCCCAATACCAATAAGCCCGATCCGTACCGTATCCAGCGCTGGGGCAGCATAACCATGCATGTTAAATCGCTGGCTATGCGTTTGCTGAAAGGGTCCCTTGTTATCGGATATTAGTTTGGTTGCACCTGTAAGACTAAGGCCTGCAAGTCCGAATTGTTTTAAAAAACTTCTGCGATTATTTTTCATGGTCTTTAATGATTAGTTTTTATATATAATTAAGTAAACTATAGCATGATGAACTGAATAAGCAAGGCTATGGCTATGCCTACACCTTTTCCCAGTTCATAAGCTTTCGGGCATTGCCATGGTAGAGTGCCTCCAATATGTGCTCAGGTAAATCAAGTCCATAATAGGGCCACCAGACACGGCCAACCATATACTCATCATCCGTCTCCAGTAACCGCCACCAGGCCTGATACATGCTCTTTTTCATACCCATATCGGTACCGAACAAAACGCGGTCGGGGTAGTTAGCAAGGAATTTCGCAGTCGCCCGTGGCGTTCGGCCTACTTCGTAATCCCGAGCTGAAATATCCAGATACAAATTAGGATACTGATCAAGTTTGCTACTTAAAGTTCCCAAATCGTGTCCCTGATTTCTCAAGTGGCAGGCGATGAAAGTGGTATTCGGATGCTTTTCAAGGGTTCGATCAAAGCGGACAAGCAGCTCTCCATGCGAAAGTATATCATGGCCATGAAGATTGAAGTGCTGGTAATCAGGGGTACGCTCCTGGTAAATATCCAAAGGCTCCCAGGCCGAGGGGTGATCGGCAACATGAATATTCACCGGGAGGTTCAGTTCCGCGCATTTCTCCCAAAAAGCGTCCATACGTGGATCGTCGGGGTGCATTCTCTCGTCACGGGTTAGATTAGGGTCCTTTGTTAATCCCAACCCTTTATCCGTCACTTCACCAACCCCGCGTGCTCCTTTTTCATAGCATCGCACCAACTCCGCTACCGCCCGTTCGGGATAATCAGGACTATTGATGCCTTCCATTTCCAGCCCACAGTATAATTGAAAACGATCGGGGTATGGCTCCAAATACAGCTCCACTAGTCTGTCAAATTCTTCACCCGTTGCTACGGTCATTAGGACAGACATTTCAATTCCAACCTCATCCATCGTTTTGACCCATTCGGCCAGCACCTCTCTGGTATCGCCTTCCGCGCTCTCAGGATAATGATGGATATGGGCATCGATAACCGAATACCTGGCTTTTGGAACAAAAGTCTCAGGTACTATCACTGATGATTTGGGTGCGGAATCCTTGAGCAGTATTTCATCCATAGCTCCCGGCCTGGGATCCACACCAGGGCCTCCCCATGCCCCATACTTAACTTCTTGCCATTCGGGATCTAATTGCCAGTTTTTTTCGGGTGCACCACCATTCATCGGGTCAGAAGTACATCCAGGAATAATACTCGCACCCGCTAAACCAAATCCAGTTAGGCCGCTTATTTTTAAAAAGTCTCTTCTGTTTTTTTTCATAATCAGTTTTAGTTAATATGTTTTTGCCTCAGTACAAGCAAGTAGTACTTCAGCAAATCAATATGCAAGTATAGAAGTAGTGGCTATTTCTGATTCTAGCCTATGCTTGTAAGCTTCAGTCTATAGAACATCTGAAGTTACTTAACCGGTTAAATACAATAAAAAACAAATTTATATTTGTCAACCTAATTTTTGCGAAATATTACCTATACAACATAGGCTTTTAATAAAAAACAGGTTAATAAGTTGCCAAAGTAATTGATACCATAAAGTGTATTTGAAATAAAAATGCTTCTAAATTACAACCTGCTCTACACATATACTTTCCTGAGATAAGACATTCTCCCCACCAAAGATGCGGCTCTTTATGGCGGCTCACATGTACAATGAGTTAAGGCTAAAACCGGGTCTAACCACATCTTAAAAAACCTCGTATTAAAGACGTATCAAATCCGTATCAAGACCGTAAATATACGGTGTTGATACGGACTTGATATGGTGTTGATATGGTGTTGTTCAAAGGCGGACCCAAGTAGCTGGGAGGTGAAGTCCGGAGAAATACAGGGTATTATTGAACTCGGGTTGTTAGGTGGGAGTGATCAAACCGGATAGAGGGGGCTATCTCAAAAGGTTTGATTCATTCAATTAAGCCTCATTTATTTAGTTACCAGAAAATCTTAAGAATATACTGGGTTACTTAGCATTATAAAAAATCTTGAATGAACGTCAATCCAAGTGGACACGAAGCATAGCGAAGTGGGAACCGGGGAATCTCATGCGCGACTTTCTATTTTATTTAGCTGAGGAGCAGTTTAGCTATTGAGATAAAAGACCTGACAGGTTTTCAAAACCTGTCAGGTCGGTGGATTAAACCAACGATGCCTGAATAAATCAGCAACCGCGATTTCATCAATCGGTAATATATGGATGGTTTCCGTGATGCGGGTACATCATGTAGAGACGCAAAATCTTGCGTCTCTACGGTGGATTACATTGAGTCAAGCCCGTCTCTCAAAGTTGTTAAATACTCTACAAGATCACGTATTTCGGTCCGCGTGAGCACATCGCCCATCGGAGGCATTGCTGATGGGGAATTCGTTTGTTCAGAAATGGCTGTTTTTATAATTTCTTGTTTTTCTCCCCCACTTGATACCGTTATATGTGTATCGGTTTCAGCACTTAACGCTCCCTGCACGGTATCTCCATCATTTAACGTCAGTGAAACAGCACCATATCCCGGTGCAATTCGTTCAGAGGGATTTACCAGCGAAAGCAGCAATTGTTCACGGGTTAATCGCTCTCCAATGGATGCAAGGCCGGGGCCTACGTCACTTCCCTCACCGCCTATAGCATGACATCTCATACACTGGGCTCCTTCGTGGCTTTCAATAATATTTAAGCCTTTATCGGCATTGCCTCCGTAAAGGGTTTCTTTATAAGCTGAAAGTGGACCATCCTGAGTTTTTTTCGACTGATATTCCAATAGCTTTTCCTGAAGCGGACCTGAACCTGTTTCTTCAACAGCTAAAAGCAAATCCAGTTGAACCTCTTGGGGCAATGATCCTTCAATTAGCCTATTTAATTGCCGATCCAATACTACATGAGAGGCAGGGGCGTCAATTCGGCCTAGTGTCTTTATGGCTGTTTGTAATTCTTCTGTGGCCCCGTTATTTAACGTTGTTTCGATAAAGGAAACGGTTTCTTCCGCCGGCAATCCCAGGTTTGTGATCTTACTCAATGCATTCATTCTTACACTGGGTTCCTCATCAGTTAAGGCCCTATTGACAGCTTCGGCGATTTCAGCATAATCCAGGCTCATCAAGGCGTTAAGTGAAGCAATGCGAACATCTATGGAGGGGGCAGTATCGATCATTGCAAAGATTTCCGGGATGGCCTTCTTGAATTCGAGGCTGCTTGCTGCTTCTAAGACGGCAACCTTTACTGCGCTGTTTGCGCTCTCCATAATACTTGTAAAAATGGGCTCCAGTGCATTGCGTCCATCTTCCGGATGATTGTCAACCTCACCGCGATACATACCCGTAACACGATCAAGAAAGGAGGGTTCAGACCAGTTAGAAATGGTATTGAGGGCTTCTACCCTCAATTCTTCTGAAACGTCTTCTTTCATTGCAAAAACTGCTAACCTTTCGGCATTCTCTGATGTGCCGCCGTATAGGTTGGCATTAATGGCACGCCTGATCAAAGGTTCATTAATAAATTGGTCCTGGTCGAGCATACGTGCAAGGGCTGGAAGCGCATCTGTTATAAAAGCATCGTCATTAATGGCCCTGGCCGCATTGGTGACGATATATTCATCCTCATCATTCAGGAAGCGGGCAACACCAGGGTCCTGAAGCCTTCTTAAGACAACGACTGCGGCAATTCTTACGGCCTGTGACGGATCATCTGCCAATTCAATTACAGCTTCAGTATTTCCAATGCGTTCGAGGGCGATAGCACCGACATGCCTCAGATATACATCTTCATCGTCATTTTCCCGAAGCATCTCAACAATTGGACCCATTGCAGGAGCATATGAAATTCTTCCCAGCGCTTCTGCTGCAAAAAACTGAACTCGGGGGTTATCATCCTTCAGCAAAGGGATGAGGTCTTCGCCGGAGGGTTCGTAGCGGACATCACCAAGCATTTTGGCGGCCTGGGCCCTGACTTCAGGGTCAGCATCATCTAAATAGTTGATCAAGGGTTTGACAGCCTCAGGATCTTTGCGGCCGATTTGGGCAAGGCCCCAGGCCCCGTGAATTCTTGCTAATTGGTGATCTCTCTGTTCCAGAGCTTTGAGGAAGATTTCGGCATCATTTCTATCAACTAACTCAAATTGAGCTTTCTTACGCACCCGCATATCTTCATGCTTCAGTAATTGAAGTAACTCGTCTGATGAGCGGTTGTTGAATTCTTCAGCAAGCAGGTCTTTCGTTTCAATACGAATGGGTGATTCAGTATCACCCGGGGCATCCAGCTTCCAGATGCGTCCCTTGTCTTTTTTGGCCCATCCATCTATCCAGTCGGCAAAATACAGGGCCCCGTCAGGGCCGAATTCCATACCTGTTGCAAGAATGCCTTGCATGATTTTTTCATCCCGGTCCAGCTCAAAAGAAGCGCCGCTCTCTTTAAGGCTAAAAGCATGAATGGCAGATTGAGATGCGCTTCCAGGAAACTCCGTCACAAAGAAATGATCTTTCCATTTTTCGTTAAGGGCCGTGCCGGGGTTGTAGGTCATTCCGGCTGGCCCATCATGATAGCGCGCAAGTGGTGGAAGAATATGAGCGGCTTGATTTTCGAAGCGCGGTTTATAGTAATCCTCTTCCATCCAGACTTTATATTCATTATTTTTTGGGTCGGTATATTTACCGAATTGCCAGTTAATCCGCCAGCCACTGTCTGAACCGTTTATAAGGTAAACCAAACGCTCAAACTCACCAGCATGATCGCCATCATTATCAATGGTAATCAGGTTCCCGAATTTATCAAAGGTAAACTCGTGGGTGTTTCGAAGGCCGGATGCAAAAACTTCAAAATTACTACCATCAGGTTCTGACCTCATAATGGCACCTTCATTAGGATAATACCAGTTCTTGCCTTCATCATCAGTTACATTCAAGCCAACATCGCCTATAGACCAATATATGCGGCCATCGGGACCCAGCGTCAGACCTGACATATCATGGCCGCCAAAGCCGATATGCACTCCATAGCCGTGGCTTATCGATTCTTTTTCGTTAGCGAATCCATCGTTATTTGTATCAGTGATTCGCCACAGATCAGGAGAGACCCCAAGGAAAACATCATCTTGATGGTAAAGCACAGCGCCGGCTACATTGGTAATTTCCTCATGAAAGTCATGAATAAACCTGCTGGACCGGTTGGCGTGACCGTTTCCAGTCAGATCTTCCAGCCTGTAAATAGATTCCTTGTTTACCTCAAGATCACGCCAGGTTTGTGAACCATCTTCAACATATTCTGATAGCCAGCTGTTCTCAGCGCTTTTTTCAGTGGATAATTCTTTATGCAAAAAATCCCGCCGGTCTTCGGGAGATTCCATGGCTATTGACTCTATCATCCAGTCTCTGTGTCCACGAATATCTATTTCTCCGCTTCTTCTTCTTTCTGTCACTGTAACAAGTACCCTGCCTTTGTGATCAACGTGAAGGGCAACGGGGTCGGCCAGTAGTTTTTCTGATGCCCAAAGAGAAATATTGAAATCATCGGCGACTATCGGAGAGACTTCCTCCAGCAGCTCTTTCGCATCTTGTTCGGCTTCTTCATCCGGTACAGATAATACAACCCTTTCTTCGCTTGTTCCGGAACATCCTGAGAGGGTACTCAGGATAACGGAGAAAAGAACTAAGGTTAAAAAACAGTTGCGGAAACTTAAATGATCATTTCGTTCGTTCTTCAGATTCATTATCATTTTATTAGTCATCTTTATTACTGCTCCAGAAGTCCAGGTGCCCATTTGCCTAAACATATCATTGTTAAGTTTGTATCATCCTTCTTCGTCCATGCAATCGAAGGTGTTTTTCTGTTCTTTTAATCAGTGTTCCGGCATCAATAAGTCAGAAAGAGTTCATTAAAATCCTAATAGGATGATTTAAGTGTTTTTTTAACGTTATATTTTGTTATTTAAGAGCATTATAACATATTTTTTTTAGTTTTCACATTTTAAAAGAACAGCTTATGAGAAGTCTATGCATTTTCACATTACTTTTATCAGGATTATTCTATTCGTGTGCTGAGCAGGAAGTACAAGTACAAGAACAAGTTCCATCGATTACTGAACCAGGCGTTGTATCTTACTCCTTCAGGCATCAGTTCGAAAAGGATGTACCAGGCACCCTGGATATGATCAAAGAAATGGGTTTAACTAATATCGAATTTTCAAGCCTGTTCGGGAAAACTTCGTCCGAGCTTCGCGAACTGCTCGATGAAAGAGGGTTGATATGCACCTCGTATGGTGTAGGCTATAACGACATTGTTAATAACATTGAACAAGTTGCTGAAGATGCTAATATCCTTGGAGCAAAATATGTGCGCGTAGCCTCTATACCTCATGAGTCACCATTTTCAATCGAGGATGCAAAACAAGCGGTCGCTGATTTTAATGGGGCCGGTGAAGCCCTAAAAGAAAAAGGTTTAACATTTAACTATCATAACCATGGATATGAGTTCATTCCGTATGAAGATGGAACGTATTTTGATTATATAGTGCAAAATACCAATCCGGATTATGTCAACTTTGAAATAGATGTTTTCTGGGTAGCCCACCCCGGTGCTGATCCGGTAGCGCTTCTGGAAAAACATCCTGACCGATTTAACCTGGTACATCTTAAAGACCTAAAAGAAGGAATTGAGCACAATTATTCAGGAAGGGCCACATCAGAATATGAGGCCCCGTTAGGCGAAGGGCAAATTGATTTTCCGGCTTTTGTAAAAGCGGCGCAAAGTTCTAATATCGAATACTATTATATAGAATACGAAAGCCCTGATGTTGTGGAGAGAATGCCCGGTAATATTGATTATATTAAAAGCTTGACGAACTAAAATTCATTATTTTATCTCCTTTGGGTGGCCATGAAATATCGTCATTAATTATTATATTAGTTACCGGGTAGCCATGGAAACTACCTGGTAGTAAAAACGTGCAAGAGGGCATCCGAGTAGTGCTAAAAGCACAAATGAGAGCATTTGCTATAGAAGATTTTCTGTTATATTTTTTTTACCCGTATGTTATTACCCATAAATCAAGCTGTTCAGGTTAACTTTAATTACCAGGTAACGTTCACTAATGGCCTTTTTCAAGTAAAGAACCCCCTGCTGAAAGATACCTTACACTCATCAGGTGATGCAAGGCAAATCAGGATATTGAGTGTAATAGATGAAGGTTTACTTCAGCATAACCCTGGTTTGATTGCTGAAATTAATCAGTACTTTGACAGTCAGGCTTCAATATTCCCTGTACGCGACCCTTTTATAGTACCTGGAGGAGAAGGAGTTAAAAATGACATAAAATACGTCAATAGCATACAGGAAATGGTGCATCAATATGGAATAGACCGGCATTCTTTTATTCTTGCCATTGGAGGAGGGGCTGTTCTGGATATGGCTGGCTATGCCGCTGCTGTGTCTCATCGTGGTGTTCGTTTAATTAGAATACCCACAACTGTCTTATCTCAAAATGATTCCGCTGTCGGCGTTAAAAACGGAGTAAATGCCTACGGGAAAAAGAACTTTCTGGGATCCTTTGCTCCCCCCTATGCTGTTCTAAATGATTTTGATTTTTTAACTACACTTTCTGACCGGGATTGGCGGTCCGGTATGTCTGAAGCTGTAAAGGTCGCATTATTGAAAGACCCTGCTTTCTTCTGTTTTTTAGAAGAGAATGCTGAGAAACTTAAAAATCGCGATATGCCGGCCATGCAACAGCTGATCTATCGCTGTGCTGAATTACACCTTAATCATATTTCCACGAGCGGAGATCCTTTTGAAGCCGGTACCTCACGCCCACTGGATTTTGGCCATTGGTCGGCCCATAAACTGGAACAGCTTTCCGATTATAAGATCAGACATGGTGAAGCAGTGGCCATTGGCCTTGCCTTGGATGCAACCTATGCATATCATACTAATCTACTGGAGAAAGATGAATGGGACCGGATTCTTGGCCTTTTAAGGAATCTTGGATTTAAATTGTTTATTCCTGAACTTGCACTGGACCTGGATGAACCCGGAAAGCAAGCAAGCATCATAGAAGGCTTAAATGAGTTTCGTGAACATCTCGGGGGGCAATTAACGATAATGCTCCTTGAAGGTATCGGGAAGGGCTTCGAGACGCATAGCATGGATGAAGGTAAGATTTTGCAAAGCATCAGAACTCTCAAGGAATTTTAATTGTTAACAAAAGGTAACCATTTAGGATACCTTTTAAATTAAAGGAGATAAAATATGGATCGTTATGAAGACAGCTGTCCACTCTCACAAGAGCAATTGATTAATGATCAATTTATGAAACAAAGAAATCATCTGCTTGAAATTGCAGCGTATCTTGATCGAATGCAACGCTCAATTAATAAGAATGGTGAGGATGATTTTCGCATGCAAGCATTTCACAAATCTTTAAATTTGCTGATATCAGATCAACCCGATAAAGTAAAAAAGATACAGATGGTCCTGAGTGATCCTGATATTGAGCCTATGGTAGCAAGGGACGTTCAAGGGGCCTTTGGGGCCAATAAACCTGAAAAAAAAGGAGTCTGACATGCAGTACATTGACCTTCACGCTCACATGGCTTCACGTAGCACCGATGATTATAAGATGATGGCGTTAACAGGGTGTGTAGCCGTTTCTGAGCCAGCCTTTTGGGCTGGATATGACAGTTGCACCCCAGATTATTTCCGCGATTACTTTCACCGCCTCACGGAATTTGAACCAGGGCGGGCAGCTGAATACGGTATACAGCATTACACTTGGTTATGCTTGAATCCCAAGGAAGGGGAAAACCGAAAAATGGCTAAGGCTGTACTGGATATTATTCCTGAGTTTATGGACCATCCTAATGTACTGGGGATCGGTGAAATTGGTGTCAACCGGGTAACCCAAAATGAATTGGCTACCTTTATTGATCATGTTGACCTGGCTGTACAAACAGATCAATTGATCCATATCCATACCCCTCACCTTGAGGATAAATATAAAGGTACGAAGGTTATTACCGATACCTTGCTTGCCGAACAGAAACTGAAACCCGGCAAGGTTATGGTTGACCATGCTGAAGAGCATACTATCGAAATGATCCTGGATAATGGCTTTTGGGCCGGACTTACCCTTTACCCTACTACAAAGGTTTCGCACAACAGGGCTGTTGATTTAATAGAGCGATTTGGGACCGAACGTATTTGCGTAGGCTCCGCTTGTGACTGGGGGCCCAGTCAGCCTATTGCCATACCAGAATTAATATCAGAGATGCGTCGTCGTGGACATAGCGAAAGCACTATAAAAAAGGTCGTCTATGATAACCCTATTGAATTTTTAGGACAATGCAATAAGTTCAAGCTCAGACATACTGAGCCGGATGCCGTTCTTCGCTTTGAATAAAAAATGATAAGTAATGCGCATTGAGGAACAACTTCATTTAACATATTGCACCAATATTCACCCGGGAAACCAATGGAGTGAAGTTCAGGCAAACATAAAGAAATTCGGTCCTGAACTTAAAAAACGTATTTCACCAGACGAGCCATTTGGTATAGGATTACGCCTCTCTAATCTGGCGGCAGAAGAATTACTTGAAAAAGATAATCTTAGTGCCTTCCGAAATTATCTGGATAAAGAAAACCTGTATGTATTTACGTTGAATGGCTTTCCCTATGGGTCTTTCCACAGGAAAAGCGTAAAAGAAGCCGTTCATTCTCCCGATTGGCAGACTGATGAAAGGGGAGATTACACCATACGCCTTGTCCATATCCTTTCCGCCCTTCTTCCTGCCGATATCCCGGAGGGAAGCATTTCAACGAGTCCTTTATCTTATAAGCCCTGGGTGGATCAAAATGATCCCCAAGTTTGGAATGCATGTATACATCAACTTGTACGGGTGGTTGAAGAATTAATTAAAGTCAGGGAAACTACAGGGCAGCTGATCCATATAGACCTTGAGCCCGAGCCGGATGGCTTGCTGGAAGACAGCAGTGAGGTCGTCAATTTTTTTCAAGATCACCTTCTGGTTAAAGGAGTTGATCTTCTAGCTGATAGCATGAATCTTCAAACCAATGAGGCCCGGGCGTATTTGCTTGATCATATCCGCATCTGTCTGGATACCTGTCACATGGCTATTGAATATGAAACCCCAAGCTCATTTGTTAATCGGTTAGAAAAGGCAGAAATTAAAATTGGAAAAATACAGATCAGCTCTGCCTTAAAAGTGCCTTTTCCGAATGAAAACCAATCGGTGGATGCACACGAGTTCATAAAAGAGGCTCTTCTTCCTTTTGCGGAATCTACCTACCTCCATCAGGTTATACAAAAAAATACTGATGATTCCTTACAACGTTATAGGGACCTCCCGGAAGCGCTGAGCAACATTAAGCATAATTTGAAAAATGCCTCTGAATGGCGTGTTCATTTTCATGTGCCTGTCTTTGTGGAAGCTTATGCTTTGTTCTTATCCACTCAGCAGGAAATTATAGATACCCTGGCCTTACAAATCAAACAGCCCTTTTGCCGTCACCTTGAAATAGAAACATATACCTGGGAAGTCTTACCGGATGATTTAAAAGATGACCTATCCCATTTGATCACACGTGAATTTAAGTGGGTTCAAAATACATGGTCTGAATTAAGAGCCGGGAAACCAGCATGAGCCTACCTTTAAATAAAGAATTCTCCTGGAAAAAAAAGCTTCATGCTCATCTTCAGTTAGCTCGCATTTCCAATAGTCCTACTGTTTTTTCCAATGTTTTGGCAGGGGCGGTTTTATCGGGAGTGATGTACAATGGAGTTTTAGAAGGAAACGAAGCCACGTCTCTGCTTTTCCTGATGCTTGCCATGGGTGTTTTATATACTGCAGGCATGTACCTGAACGATGTGTTTGATTATAAAATAGACCTTAAAGAGCGTCCCAAACGACCTTTACCATCAGGACTGGTTGATAAAAATACAGCGATAGCCCTTGTTATAATTTTTTTCTTTATAGGGCTACTGCTTTTGGCTTTTGTCAATAGCGGGGCATTCATAAGCGGCCTGTTACTTATAGGAATCATCATATTTTATGACTATTGGCACAAAACCAATCCTTTTGGTCATTATGTAATGGCTATGACAAGGGTAATGGTCTATGTTACGGCCTTTGTAGCTTTCTCAGATACAGCTTCAAGTGAACTAATGATATCGGCACTGTTGCTTTTCTTTTATGTTTCCGGCTTTACCTTTATTGCCAAAAGTGAAAACAAAACAGATTTCGCCAGATACTGGCCAATCATTTTTATAATTCTCCCGGTAATTTATTTTGGCTATCAGTTAGAAATGGCATTTCTTCCTGTAGTTTTACTCTTTCTCGGCTGGAGTTTGTATAGCCTGACTTTTATTTATCGTCAGCAAAAAAAAGATATCGGCGGGGGAATTGTCCGCTTAATAGCTGGAATATCTCTTTTTGATGCTATGGTTCTTGCTCTATATGAAGCATTTTGGCCCATAATGCTCGTATTTATTCTATTTGGGCTTACACGTTTTTTTCAAGGATATATCGAAGGTAGTTAAATGCAAAAAACAGTAGTAATAAACGTAGTAGGTTTAACTCATTCTCTTATTGGTGAGCATACCCCTCAAATTAAAAAATTTACCCAGCGCAGTAAAAACGCCACAATTGGATCAACGTTTCCTGCTGTAACCTGTTCGGCTCAATCAACCTACCTGACAGGTACATGGCCTGAAGAACACGGGATTGTCGGTAATGGCTGGTATGACAAGGATGATGCCGAAATAAAGTTCTGGAAGCAGTCCAACAACCTTGTTAAAGGAGAAAAGATCTGGGAGAAAGCCCGTAAGCTGGATAAAAATTTCACTTGTGCCAAAATGTTCTGGTGGTATAATATGTATTCTACGGCTGATTACAGTGTAACTCCCAGGCCCATGTATCCTGCTGACGGGCGCAAACTACCTGATATCTATGCACATCCTGCTAACCTGCGGGACCAATTGCAGGAAGAACTCGGACAGTTTCCATTGTTCAACTTCTGGGGGCCCAACAGCTCAATCGAATCATCCCGGTGGATTGCTGAGAGTGCTAAAAAAGTGGATGAGCAACACGACCCTACCCTTTCCCTGGTTTATTTACCTCATCTTGATTACTGCCTTCAGCAGCATGGTCCTAACCTTGAAAAAATTTCATCGGAATTAGGGGAAATTGATGCTGTGTGTGGTGATTTAATCCATTATTTTGAGAAAAGGAACGCGCGGGTAATTCTACTTTCTGAGTATGGTATTAATCAAGTTTCCCGGCAAGTACACATTAATCGTGTTCTAAGAGAGAAAGGGTTCATTTCTGTACGAAACGAAATGGGTCGTGAACTTTTGGATGCAGGTGCTTCCAATGCCTTTGCAGTAGCCGAACACCAGATTGCACATGTTTACATAAAGGATAAAAAACACAAAGCAGAGATAAAGTCTATTTTGGAAAAGACTGAGGGTGTGGAACGGGTTCTGGATGATGAAGGGAAAAAGGAATTTCATATCAACCATGACCGTGCCGGCGATTTAATTGCGATTTCAGATGAGGATGCCTTCTTCACTTACTATTACTGGTTGAATGACCAGCAGGCCCCTGATTTTGCCCACTGCGTCGACATACACCGTAAGCCCGGTTATGACCCTGCTGAATTATTTGTTGATCCTGACATCCGGTTCCCGAAATTAAAAGTCGGAAGCATATTGCTAAAGAAAAACCTGGGCTTTCGTTATCTCATGGATGTAATTCCCCTTAATGCGGATTTGGTAAAAGGCTCTCACGGCCGTCCGGCGTCAAAACGTAATGAAGGACCGGTATTAATAAGCAACAGCCCAAATCTGCTTGATGAGGATCATTATCAACCAGTTGAGGTCGGAGATGTTATTTTGAATCATTTAACCAAGTAAACCAGCTAGTATTCGTGGCTTTTCAATGTTATCAATGCTTTCGCACAAACCGATTCTATCCTTACCGGATAGAATCGGTTTATTCTCCTTATTGGCCTTAGCAGCTACTTGGGCATTTTTGCACTTATTTTCTAATGTAGTTACCGCTCCACCCTGCCGGACCCTCCACCTTTCGCCAGGCTCCATACTTCTTCTTTCTTGACTAAATTAAAATCACCTGGTATAGTGTGTTTTAAACAAGAAGCTGCAACTGCATATTCCAAAGCTTCTCTGGTATCGTCAATAGATAAGAGCCCATATATTAATCCGGAAGCAAAAGAATCGCCGCCACCCACACGGTCTACAATCTGGATATCATATCGTTGGGACCGAACTGGTTTAGAACACTCTTTATCATCAAGCAATACAGCACTCCATCCGTTATGGCTTGCTGAATAGCTTTCTCTGAGGGTTATGGCTACAGTATCAAAATCATATTTTTGCTTAATGGAATCGGCAAGTTTAAAATAACCGTCTTCATCTAGTTCAGCCGCTTCAACATCAGTTGCACCGGCTTTAAATCCCAGACTTTTATGAATGTCTTCCTCATTAGCGATGCAAACATCCACATACTCCATCAGAGGATTCATAACAGCCTGTGCTTGCGACTCTGTCCATAGTTTCTTTCGATAATTAAGATCACAGCTGATGGTGACACCAGCCTGTTTAGCGGCTTTACATGCTACCTTCAAGCAATCCTGGGCATCTTTGCCCAGGGCGGGAGTAATACCCGTCCAATGAAACCAATCAGCCCCTTCAAATACAGCTTCCCAATTTACCATATCAGGTCTGATTTTTGTTACAGCAGAGCCTGAACGGTCATAAATTACTTTCGAACCACGCTGGCTTGCCCCGGTTTCAAGAAAATAAATACCTACCCGATCGCCACCACGAGCGATATATTCTGTATGTACACCATATTGCCTTACTGCGTTTAATGCTGCCTGGCCAATATCATTTTCCGGCAGCCGTGTTACAAAGTAGCTTTCAAGTCCATATCCAGCCAGTGCCACAGCCACATTGGCCTCTCCCCCGCCATATGTGGCATCAAACTGCCCGGTTTGAACAAACCTGGAATATCCGGGTGTTGCCAACCGAAGCATGATCTCACCAAAAGTGACCGTTTTTTTCTTTCTGTCTTCCATGAGGTTATATTTAAATTACGAAGTTTGATTGCTTTCTACTTTTTCAACAAATACCCTGGCCCTTTGGGTAAGTAAATCAAAATTTCCTGCACGGATGGCTTTGATATCCACAAGAGCGCTGCCTACCCCTAGAGCATATGCCCCTGAATTAAGCCACTCATGAACGTTATCTACCTGGACGCCACCTGTCGGTAATAGTTTCAGGTGGGGCATAGGTGCCATTATACCCTTTAAATAAGACGGGCCCAGCTTTTCTGCCGGAAATACCTTAACCACATCCGCACCATATTCCCATGCCGCCTGAATTTCTGTAGGGCTGAAGGCCCCGACTGATACGGCTACTTCATTTCTTTTCGCTACTTCAATGATCTCGTTTTTCATGATGGGACTCACAATAAATGATGCTCCGGCATTCACCGCCTTTTGAACATCTGTACCGTTCAACACAGATCCCATCCCAAGCACCATATCTTTACCAACCCTTTTTACAAGGGAGGGTACATGTGACAATACATCTGGGATCGTCATTGTAAGTTCTATAATATTAACACCACCAGCTAACAGTGCGTCAACGGTAGGGTTAATATCTTCGGGTTTGTCTACACGCACCACTGCGACCAGTTTTTTTGCATGCAGACCATTCATCACTTCAATTTTATCCATTTCTATCGCGTTATTTTGATGCTGATTTAAATAATGATAATGCAAATAAGGCCATGCATTGTTTCAGTCTTAGAAAGAGCGTAAAATTCCAAGCTCAAGTCCACGCAATTCGGCTAACCCTCGAAGCCGACCTATAGCGCTATATCCGGGGTTGGTTTTTTTACCCAGATCATCGAGCATTTTATGACCATGGTCCGGCCTCATCGGAATGGGTGCATTCCTTTTTTGCTGTTCGATAAGGAGCTCTTTCATCACGGCATACATATCGACATCACCGTCTAGATGGTCAGCTTCATGAAAGTTACCTTCTGCATCACGTTTTGTACTCCTCAGGTGAATAAAACCGATATGAGGAGCTAAATCAGACGCCATTTGCGCCAGGTCATTTTCCTCAATTACCCCAAAAGAACCGGTACAAAAGCAAAGTCCGTTTGATTTCGATTCAACTCCATTCATCAGGTGCAGTACGTCCTCTTTTGTACTTAAAACACGCGGCAACCCCAATAAAGGAAAGGGGGGATCATCAGGATGAATGGTTAGCTGAATGCCATCTTCATCGGCAACCTCACTTATAGCCTTCACAAAGTCAACCAGGTTATTTCGAAGCTCATCCGGGCCAATTTGATCATATGCATCCAAAGCCTGCTGAAATGAGGATAACGAATAGGCTTCTTCAGAACCGGGCAGTCCTGCCAATATATTTTGCTCCAGTTTCGACTTGTCATCCTGACTCGCGTTTAACATCCACTGTTTGGCGGAGTCGAGTTCAGAGGCTGTATAATCATTTTGTGCTCCGGGCCTTTTTAAAACTGCAGTATCAAATGCAACAAAAGCTGCTCTTTCATAGCGCAGAGCTGATGACCCATCGGGCATAATATAATTTAGATCTGTACGGGTCCAGTCAAGTATCGGCATGAAGTTATAACAAACTGTTTTGATGCCTGCCTTACCAAGATTATGAAGAGTGGTTTTGTAATTTTCAATGTAAGTCGCATATGCCCCCGTCCGCTTCTTAATATCTTCATGGACAGGGACGCTTTCTACAACCGACCATTGCAAGCCCGCTTCTTCAATGCGATTTTTATGCTTTTGGATTTCATCCAACGACCATACATCTCCGTTTGGAATATGATGTAGTGCACTTACTATCCCTGTTGCACCAGCTTGCTTTACATGTGACAATTGTACGGAATCGGATTCACCGTACCATCTCCAAGTAGGCTCTAACCGTTTTTTTTCCTGGTAATGTCCTGTTTTTTTCATAACAATTATTTAAAACTATTTGTGAAGGGGTATATAATATTTTACTTGTTTATTATTATCAAACACCACTAAATGCAGAGAATCCACCATCTATCGGTACAACTATACCATGAACAAATTTTGAACTTGGTGAAACCAGCCAGTCGATTGTGGAAACCAAATCCTCGGGTTTGCCAAACCTTCCTGATGGTGTATGAGCTATTATGGTTTGTCCCCTTTCTGTAAGACTACCGTCTTTTTCGTTGGTCAATAAAAATCGGTTCTGGTCCGTAAGCAAGAAGCCAGGTGCAATTCCATTGACCCTGATATCTGTCGAATAATTTTGTGACATATGCACAGCCAACCATTGTGTAAAATTACTTACCGCAGCCTTAGCAGCAGAATATGCAGGAATTTTAGTTAACGGAGTGATGGCGTTCATTGAGGAGACATTTATGATATTCCCCTCTTTTTGATCGGCAAAATAACGACCGAAAACCTGACATGCCAAAAAAGTACCCATAAAATTAAGGTCGAAAACCCATTTGACAGCATCTTCCGGAAGGTTAAAGAATGATTTATCAGGCCCTGTAGTAGCTGTAGGTTTATTCCCTCCTGCCCCATTAATTAGTATATCAATCTTCCCAAATTTCGCTATTGCTTTTTCAGCGGCTTGTTCAATGCTACCTTTGTCAAGCACATCGGTTTTAACGGCCAGATATTCTATTCCATCTTGTTCAAGCTGCCTTCCTAGCCTCTGCATGGCATCTTCACCAATATCAAGCAAAACTACTTTCGCCCCGGCCTTACCTAAAGAAATTGCCATTGCCGAACACAAAACGCCGGCCCCACCAGTTAAAACAGCAACTTTACCCTTGATCCCAAAATCATTATTTGTACTCATATTATACCAAAAAATGTTAGATGATTAATTTATAATGTCAATTTGCAATATTATTTTCACTTTTCCATGTGTGATGATACAAAATTACCTTCAAAAGGTTTAATATGTTTTCTAAAATGCTGAAACAAACATTCCTCATAAACATCCTCATGACGAGATAACACATTCATCATACGTTCACGAAAACTCCTGTTTCCATTTTTAGGACTATGGGTCAAAACTGAACCATAGGTAACATGTAATATCTGGCGATAATTATTATCGTTTAAAAGATCTGGCAAATACTCATCAGAGATTGAATCCGCTGATCCCAGGCGATTCAGATCTGCAGATATATGATATGTTTTTCGGTCTGTATCAAACCGGTCCATTGAAAATTGAAGTATTTCCCTGAACAGGGATAAATCAGTCATTGCAATAGCTCTTAAGGCTTCCAGGTAACTCGTCCCGGCTGTCTTAATATGAACGTTCCCACCCGAAATCTTCCCTATTGTTTCATAAACTTTGAATTTATCGCTACCGGAATGGAGGCTTAATTTATAGCCTCCATAATTAGAGGCAATCCCCTGATGGATCAGGTACTCCCGCCTAAACTCGTCAAGATCACCTTTGAAGTCAATACCCTTCTCAAAATCACCGCAAAAGCGCGGGGCCAGACTAACCAGGTCCACTCCGAGTCGCTGTAATTCTGATGCAATAACAAGATGCTCTTCAGGGGTTGTTGGGTGAGGTGTTTCATCTACAGACAATTCAACTTCCGTATCATACCCCGAATAAGATGTTTTAAGGTAATTGAATAGTTCCAAAGTGTGTAAAATCACGTGGCCGTATTTCACTGCGGCCCGCAAAATATCCTTTTTAGATGGCTGAAGTACGACATCGTAATCTAAATCAAAAGTCTTGTTAATATATCGCTTTAGAAACTCATCGGATGTATCATTCAATTTGCTCCAGGGTAACTCACCAAATGCGACTTCAAGCTCCTTTTCGTCCATATCAGTGATCCTGTTATCCACAAAATCACTTGGGTCGATGGTGTGCATGGTGAATCCGGCAGCCATCATCCTGTCAATATCGCTTTTTGTTTTAAGATGATCTGCATCAGCTCCAAAACCTGAAGTATACCCTTCCTGAAAGACAGCCCAACTGGCTTTATCCATTACCTCATTTGCAGTTCGTTGAGTCCGGTCAAGTTCCCGGATGGATTGCTGGGCCATGATGGGCACAAATCCCGACTTGTTCAAAGACCGTAGATGAGCTGGCCCCGCATTACCTAGCCTGTCACCAAATCCAAAGGAATTACCCTTACCTACCAGAATAGGCCGGGTGAATGGTAACGTCTTCCGCATGGCTTCAGCATTTTCATGGACGAGGTCACAAAGCAAGTATACATAATTTCTTGTTTTAAGCTCCTGTCCTATAAAGCTCTCTGGTATCTTCACATCGTTGGTTGACCCAGCCAGTAATTTTTTTTCAGAGTCATTTTTTACCAGACACCAGGTAATATGGTTATCCTCCATAATAGAAGTTGAGATGACTTTATAACCAGGATATTCATCAAAAAAATCATTTAATATTTTCATGGACTTATTTATAGTGCTTTTAAAATTACTTAAAATACCTTTTAAGTTATATTTTACAACTTATAGGCTCCTAAAAAGATCATGATTTATATCAACCTTTTCCCATCAAAAAAACTTGATATAAATCCCAATGCATGATCAACAAATAGCTTATAGCAGGAAACACCTATTGTATAAGCTTTACCGTTTAAGTAAAATAACCACCTGATCTCATCATATCAAGTAATTCCAGAAATTCTTTCTTTTAGTCTCATTGAATTAAAAAAAACTTGTTTATATTCTGATGAGCCATTATCAGCGCTGAGCTAAAGGCTAAATTTGTCTTGATCTGTTTATCCTTACAACCTTGATTTATCTTTCATGCCTCAAGATACCATTAAATTCATTAGGAAAATTAGCCTGTTAAGGATTTCACCTTTAACGAGGGCACCATCATGCCGCTTTTGATCAAAAGAATATCAGGTCGAACCTGCCGTTTCATATTTGAAGGTTATTTTCTTGACCTGCATCTATCCTAATGCTTTATACACGAAATAAAAAAACCTGCCGACTCTATAAAACGTATTGGTAACGTGCTCAACAATAGCAAGAAAACCATTTTATTAAACAACCCGCGAATTCCAGAATAATATGCTGTCCTACGAATAATGACCATCAAAGTTAAGGGCCCTTGGTTTTATTTTTGCCCCCCTGAAAAACACGCAAATCTGCACAACATATTACTACGTAATCATTCTAAACTAACATATGAAAAAAAAAGCCACTTTAAATGATATTGCCAAAGTAATAGGCCTTACAAAAGTAAGCATTTCTAAAGCCCTGCGTGACCATCCTGACATTTCAGAAAACACCAAAAAGAAAGTAAAAAAGATTGCCGAAGATATGGGTTACAGGCCCAATCTCATCGCCCGTTCTTTAACTTCGTCGCGTAGTAAAACTTTGGGGGTAGTAGTCCCAAAGATTGCCCACAACTTCTTCGCTCAGGTAGTTGCTGGAATTCAGCAATATGCCAGCTCCAAAGAATACGAAATTGTGCTCACTATATCGGAAGAAGATGAACAGCAGGAACGCAAACATATCGAAACATTGGTGGCAATGCAGGTAGATGGGCTGCTGGTATCTGTTTCGATGGAAACACGAAATAAGGAAGTATTTGAATGGTTACGGGAAATACAGGTCCCACTGGTTTTCTTCGATCGAAATATTCCGGGATTGGGCTTCAACAGTGTCATTATAGACGATGAGAATTCTGCAGCCGAAGGCGTCAACCACCTGATTAATATGGGTTGCAGGAATATTGCCCATCTTGCCGGTTATGATCATGTTTCCATAGGGCGAAAAAGAAGAATTGGTTATGAAAAGGCCCTTAAAGAAAAGAATTTACCATTAGATGAGTCCATGATTATCGAAGGTGGATTTAATGAAGAGTTCGGGTACGAGGGATTTAAAAAATTACGGGCCAAAGGAATAATGCCGGATGGTTTGCTTGTAGTAAGTTTTCCTGTTGGACTTGGTGCTTGTATTGCTATGCGTGAAGAAAACCCTGAATTGATGGACAACATCCAAATGATGTCTTTTGGTGACAGCGGGGTAAGTGATATTGTTTCTTACCCCCAATTTTATATTGACCAATCTGGTCTTGCCATTGGACAAAGATCTGCGAAGTTGTTGGTCAAAGAAATATCCGGTAAAATTAAACCGGCAGATCATATCGAATATATTAAAACCAACATAAAAAAAACAGGAAGACTTTCAACGTTAAATGCAACCCAGCTTTTTCAAACTCGGTAACCTCCCACCAATACATTTTGCGATAGGTGCGCTTCATAGCCACCGGATGCAAGGAAAAAGCATCCGGGCAATCAATACTTAATTACAACTGCTGAAGCGTCATCCCGCCATCCACCATGATCACCTGCCCTGTTGAATAAGGAAAGGATCCATTTGCCAGGGCAAGAACTGCCTTTCCTACATCTTCAGGGCTGCCCCATCGACGCTGGACAGTAAGACCTTCTTCTATTAACTTGTCATATTTTGCGGTGACCCCTTCAGTCATATCCGTACGTATGATCCCCGGCTGGACTTCATAGACAGGGATATCAAACTCAGCCAGTCTGACAGCCCACAGTTTGCTATGCATAGAATAACCAGCCTTTGAAATACAGTACTCCCCTCTCATCGGTGAGATCACGCTCGCTGATATGGAACCGATATTAATGATAGAACCGGAAAAGGAGGTATCTTCTTTTTTCTGCTTAATCATCCAATTGGCGGCAGCCTGTGTAAGGAAATAAGGCCCCTGCAAGTTAATACGCATCACCCGCTCATAGCTCTCTTCGGTAGCGTCGAGAATATCCATTCTTTGGCTGGGGGCCACCCCGGCATTGTTGACAAGGATATTGAGCCTGCCAAACATAGACTCAACCTCCCCCAGTACCTTCTTTCTTCCGGCGGCTGTACCCACATCACCCTGGCAATAGGCAACTTCAGCGCCTGCATCTTTAAGTTGATCTACAACATCAATGACTTGGCTCGCATCTCTCACGCCGTTTATCGCTACATCAAACCCATCTTCACATAGCTTACGTGCGATACCCAGGCCAATGCCCCGTGATCCTCCGGTTATAAGTGCAACTGGTTTCATACTGCTATTTCTGGGTTCCTGTGAAAAAAGTATAATAATTTAAATTGCCGATAATCCGGGACAAGTACAACGCCATCTCCCGTACATGGTAATCACCCCACATGCTGGATTCTCCACAAGGTATTTTTTTGCCGGAAGGAATGTAATCCCATCCATTGGGCCGGTGGTAAATTGAATGAAGCAGCAGCCCCTGGTGCGATTCGTCAGTGCTAAGATAGGGTTCATCTAACAGGGTCCTGGCTGTATTCAGCCCCGCCTGCCAGTAATGCTCTCCATCTTTATTTTCCCCTTTCGACTGCAGGTAGTGGCCCAGCCGCAATAGCCCTTGGGCAGCAATGGCAGCCGCCGAACTATCAACCGGTTCAAATTCATTATAAGGATCGGCGGAAACTTGGGTATAATCACCCAACTTGTGTATTTGAGGGGCTCCGGTATCCCAATAAGGAATTCCGTCAAGCGAGGTGTTTTTAATGTAAAAATCACAGGTAGCTTTGGCGGCTTTCAGCATCATGGATTCAATCTCTCTGCGGCCGCCAAGAGGTTTTAGTTCATCATCGCTAATAGTTTCCAAAAATTCAAGCTGCTCTGGAAATCCGCACATCGCCCAGCTGAGCCCGCGTGTCCATGTCGAAAAAGGGGAATACCCCTGCTGTGAATTCGGGCAGCGGAAGTTCCCATCAGTGGTATTGAATACAGCCTCGTGGGCGGTTCTTCCGGAAACATCATAATGGTCCCGCCCCTCGCCATAATAGACATTATAGGCCGCCGTATTTCGCGCATGTTGAACCAAACGCTCAAGCAAAGAAATCTGTTGGTCATTTTCTCCAAAAAGCGTATGGCCAAGCTGGTGACTAAGTGACAGTGCCCGAAGGGTCCGGACCGTATCTACAAACAGGGAATGTGGTCCGTTAAAAGAATGGATAAAACCATCCCCGCTGGCTGTTTTTGTCCAACGGCTTGCCTGAACGGCCCCGGTAGATTTCAACGCCAGTTCGTAAAAGGAATTCTCCCATGGTGTGGTATCAATCCGTCCTTCCAAATATAGGCGCCTAAGCGCGCCGTAAGTGCTTACATTGTTGAAACCATGATCATGCACTCCTATATGGGTGATATGAGGTGCCATTAATTGCAGGGTTGCCCCGCGCCCCAATTCCAGGAATTCCTTTTCATCAGTGACATCAAACTGTATAATCTCGGCCCCAAACTGAAACCCCTGTGTCCATTCGGTCCAGCCCCGGGTCGCATATTTCCCCGCTTCGGTAAATACGGGCGAGCCTTTCGATGGATCATATTCCTTTCGGATCAATCGAATTTTCCTGGCTGATAGCTCCCAGAACCGGTCCAGAGGCTTTTCGAGTTCATCAATGCTCAATTCTTCGTCTACGTGCATATATAACGGCTGTTAAGGATTTTCTTTATGTTAATGAGGGTATGTCAAGCCAGGTTCGTTTCTCTGAAGCCTCTTTCCCGATGTCGGCTAGTTGTGAACCTTTGGCCGATTCCAACAAGTTCCAGCGGAAGGGTTCATCTTTCACCAGATGCCTAAGAAAAAGCTCCCACTGGATTTTAAAGGCATTGTCATATTCCTGCAGGGTTGGAACTTTAACCCAGTCATCATTAAAATCGTGCAGATTATCAACATCCGGATTCCATGTCGGCCTTGGCGTGGTTGAGTATGGCTGAACCCAGACTTCACGCAATCCGGCTACCGCAGACCCTTTAGTCCCGTCAACCTGAATGGTAAGCAGATCGTCACGGCGTACCCTTGTAGCCCATGACGAGTTAAATTGAGCAACTATGCCACCTTCCAGTTCAAAAATGGCATAGGCCGCGTCATCGGCTGTGGCTTTGTATTCATTACCATTTTCGTCAACTCGCTTGTCGATGTGTGTAGCCCCCATGCAGGCAACAGACTTTACGTTGCCGAAGATATTATCAAGAACATACCGCCAGTGACAGAACATATCAAGCATCATGCCGCCGCCTTCTTCTTTTTTATAATTCCATGAAGGCCGTTGCGCCGGCACGGTATCCCCTTCGAATACCCAGTATCCAAAATCACCTTTTACGGATAATATCTTGCCAAAATAATCCTGGTCTATTAGCTGCTTTAACTTAATCAGGCCCGGCAGCCATAGCTTATCCTGCACCACACCGTGTTTAACCTTGTGTTGCTCGGCAAGGTGATGTAGTTCAACAGCCTCCTTTACATTCAAGGCGGCGGGCTTTTCACAATAAATATGCTTGCCCGCAGCAATGGCTTTTTGCACACTTTGGTAACGTAGATCTGTAGTCTGCGCGTCAAAATAAAGCGGATAACCGGGATCTTTAAGAACTTCATCCAAATCGGTGGTCCAATCTTCAACCCCCGTTTCTTCGGCGAGTTTTTTTACCTTAGCGGCATTGCGCCCGACAAGTATAGGCTTAGGCATGATCACTTCATTATCATTGATCCTAACCCCTCCTTGTTTAATTATAGGTAGGATTGAACGTAACAGGTGCTGGTTCTTACCCATGCGCCCGGTCACACCATTCATAATGATACCCACTGTGTGGGTTTGCAAATTACTATCCATTGTTTTTTCTTTTACTTTTTAGTTTCAGCCGGTGGCTCTGTACATTGTGGCCAGGCTCCATTTGGCAGTGCCGGTACATCAACACCTTCTTTGGGCAAGGTGCCTTCAAGCTCCTGCCGCCAGTGGGCCACATCACCGGCCGGTCCGTAGCAGTAGATCATTTTCATAGGCTTATCACCGGTATTGGTTAACTGATGATATTCCCCCGGCACAATATAAACAGCCTGACCAGATGCGATTGCTGACTTCTCTTCTCCCAGGCACATTTCCCCCTCTCCTTCGAGAATGAAATATATTTCTTCCTGTTCCTGGTTATGCCAGGGCACCTGCCCTCCTTTTGGCTCCAGAACAACCAGGCCCATGGCAAATGCATCTGTTTGAATGGGTGATGCGCCTCCAACCAGGTTACGCGTAAGCCGGCGGGCAGGAAATGTGCGCCCGCTTGTTTTGTTGATATCCGCTATAATCATTTAATAAAATTTAAACTATCAATTTGTGGTAGTTGACCTTAATGGGTTAAGCGATTATAGCTAATTTATATAGGGAATTCAAATTTATGTTAACATCTGTGGTGGCAGGCTTTTTTGCAAAAAAACAGAATTGCGGCAAAGATGGGTGATTCAATGGGCTCATTTACAACCAAAATCCCTTCCATCGTGCAGTGTCCACATCTGTTTGGTACGCTCGTTAGGTAACCGACTCTGGTCCATCAATTAATATATCGGCTGGAACTCCCAGTTGTCTTGTTAATAATCTAATTTGTCGCAATGATAATGCTCTCTTACCAGTCAATATTTCACTTGCACGAGAACGTGAACCAAGAAGTTTCGCCAAATCCTTTTGGGACATTCCGACCTGCTCCATTCGGAACTTAATCGCTTCAACTGGTTTAGGTGGTTCAATCGGAAAATTTTCTTTCTCATATTGCTCGACCAATATTCCCAGCACCTCCAGTTCGTCACCTTCTTTGGAACCTGGTTCGGCATCAAAGATCTTTTCAATCCGAGCTAGTGCCCTTCGATAATCCTGTTCGGTATGTATTGGGTGAATTTGCATGATGATTTTCTAACTTTATTTAAACCGTAGTTGAATCAATTTTATCATATTCCGCATGTGTACCAATAAAACGGATAAAAACCTGTCCGTAGTCATAGTTTATTTTTGTAACAAGCCGATAATGGTTTCCTTTGATGTTGAATACAACCCGATTGTCTTCCAGTATGCTGGCCTGTGGGAATTTTTGCTTGATATCCTCAGGAGATTTCCACCGAGTCTTCTCCGCTTCAGAAAACCACGCCTTCAAAACTTGTTCGGCATCCGAATGAGCTTTCCAAAATTCAACGAGTGTATTGCGGGAAAATACGCGCATGCCCAAATATAACAAGTTCCACCGCCGGGAACAATCTTTTGATTACAGAGCTTTATGTAATCAATCTTTATTTCGCTTCCGGTATCCTATCATACCTGAAGTATTCCAGAGCATTTTTATAACACACGTTTTCGATCAATTGACGAAGCAGGCCATAGTCTTCAGGGACAATCCCCTGCTCAACGTCATTTCCCAGCATATTGCATAAAATCCTGCGGTAGTATTCATGCCTGGGGTAAGAAAGAAAACTACGGGAATCAGTTACCATTCCAATAAAACGGTTCAAACAAGACATATTAGCCAAAGTTTGCAACTGCTCCTCCATACCCTCTTTTTGATCTTGGAACCACCAGCCCGGACCGTGCTGAACCTTACCGGCTATCTCACCATCCTGGAAATTACCTATCATGGTTGAAATTAAAGCATTGTCCCGAGGATTTAGATTATATATAATCGTGCGGGGAAGGGTATGGTTTTCTTCCAACTGATTTAAAAACGATGACAGAGGCTTTGCCACTTCAAAATCACCAATAGAGTCAAAACCTGTATCGGGCCCTAATTCTTTTAATTTGCGTTTGTTGTTGTTGCGCAAAGCCCCGATATGCATTTGAAATGCCCATCCCTTTTCATGGTCCATAACAGCAAAAGCATGCATCAAGCCCGATTTAAAAGTCAATGCTTCTTCATGAGTAATCCTTTGGCCCTGGACAGCTTTGTCAAAGATATCCTGAAGCCGTTGCTGATTAAAAGGATGAGCATACGGTTCTTCGATCCCATGATCAGACGCCCGGCATCCCAACTCATCAAAGTAGTCATGCCGGGCTTGCAGCGCGTCCATAAAATCCTTGAAAGTTGTGATGTCCAGATTACTTGCAGACTCTAATTTCTTTATATAATCAAGAAACTCCTTGCCCTTTTCTACCTGGAGGGCTTTATCTGGGCGAAAGGTTGGGAACAAGGCAAATCCGCTATCTCCTTCCGCCTGATATTTTCGATGCATTTCCAGACTATCGGTAGGATCATCGGTTGTGCAAACGACTTTCACATCCATTCGCCGCAATAAGTTTTGTGTAGAATAATCTGGTTGTGAAAGGAGCTTATTGCAATGCTCCCATATTTCCGTAGATGTTTGTTTATTTAGAAGTCCATCAATACCAAAGTATGACCTAAGCTCCAGGTGCGTCCAGTGGTACAGCGGGTTTTTAAGAGTTTCAGGAACCGTAGCGGCCCATGCATGGAACTTCTCCTCATCAGAGGCATCACCGGTAATCAGCCTTTCCGGTACTCCGCAGGTACGCATTGCCCTCCACTTATAATGATCACCATGCAACCAAATTTGACTGAGGTTGCCAAACTGAGTATTGTTTACGATGTCATCAGGTGATAAGTGACAATGATAATCGATGATTGGCAAATCTCTGGCATAATCGTGGTAAAGTTTTTGTGCCGTTTTGTTTTGCAATAAAAAGTTTTCGTGTATAAAAGGCTTCATTTTAAATCTTTGTTATTTATTTGTATTCACACTACGCGAATACCCTTAATAAATTTATTTATCCAAAGTCATTTGGTCAGAAACCAAAGAGCCTTGGTAAAAACAGGCTAAGACCTTCAAAATAGGTGACCACAATCAACGAAAATACCATAGCCGCGAAAAATGGCAATAGTGGCCGCACTACCTGCGCTATTGATAATTTCGCCACTCCGCAGCCCACAAAAAGTACAGTGCCTACGGGAGGGGTACAGAGTCCGACACTGAGATTTAGGACCATCATTATTCCAAAGTGGACGGGATCCATACCCAATTCCGTTACAACCGGTAAAAATATGGGTGTAAAGATCAGTACGGCCGGTGTCATATCCATAAATACACCGATCGCAAGCAGGGTCACATTGATGATAACTAAAATAAGAAAAGGATTTTCACTCAGGGTCAGCATTCCGGAGGTAACAAGCTCGGGAATATTTTCATAAGACATCACCCAGGACATACCCAGAGAAGTACCGATCAGCAAAGCCACAATGGCTGTGGTGTTGCAAGCGGCTAAAATTACGTTTGACATCTCAGAAAGCTTAAGCTCTTTATTTACCAGATATGCAAGAATAAAAGCATAAAGAACAGCTATGGCAGATGCTTCAGTAGCCGTAAAAATACCGGCTATGATCCCCCCAATAACGATTACGATCATCATAAGGCTCGGTAAAGCCTTTCCGAATTTGATGATGACCTCGCGAAGTGGAATACGTTCAGAGACAGGGTATTTCCTACGGTATGCATAAGAACCGGCCACCAGCATGATCATCAAACCCGTAAATGCACCTGGCAGGTAACCGGCCAGGAACAGGGCCGCTATGGAAACTCCTCCGCTAGCCAGCGAATACACGATCAGGACATTGCTGGGCGGGATTAACAAACCCGTCGTAGATGAAGTGATGTTAACAGCGGCACTGTACCCGCGATCATATCCCTGCTTCTCCATCTGTGGCGCCATAAAGGAACCAACAGCGGATGCAGAGGCTACTGCTGATCCTGAAATGGAGCCGAAGAGCATGGCGGTAAGGGTATTCACATAGGCCAGCCCGCCGGGGAGCATACCTACAAGTGATTTGGCAAAATTGATCAAACGCTCTGCAATCCCTCCTCTATTCATTATTTGGCCCGCCAATATAAAAAATGGTATAGCCAGCAGCGTAAAGCTGTCTAGTCCTGTACCCAGACGCTGGGCTATCGTTGTCACTGCCGGCGTAAAATCAACATTCACAATTAAGGTGAGGATAGTAGAGATCCCCATGCTAAATGCTACCGGCACACCAATGGCAAGTAGTATCACAAAGCTGATCACAAGAACAAAAATCCCAATAAATTCCATTTTTAATACCTTATCCTATTCTGCGTGAATATCTTCTTGTTGGGTTGTAACATCCGGCATTGCATTACTTTCACTCAGTCCTAATTCCTGAAAGATAAAATCAATAGCATAACATAATATTGCGATACCGCTGATGGGGATGGCTAAATATATAATAGACATTGAAACTCCCAGGGCCGGTGAATGCTGGTCCAGAATATAAGTCAGATATACCAGCCGCAGGCCTCCATAGAGCAAAACGGACACTGAAAATATGCCAATGAGCGAATGAATAAAAATATTCAGGGCCTTTTTATTTTTACCTTGCAGTTTAACAACCAGCAGGTCAAGCGCCAGGTGCATACGTTGCCGATAGGCATAACTGGCCGCGAGCAATCCGAGCCAGACTAACAGATACCGTGATAGCTCCTCGGTAAAGGTCACGGGCGAGTCAACCACATACCTCATAAATATCTGTAGAAGAACCGTAAATACCAGTAAATACATGATCGCGATTGACGCGTTTGACAATATCTTGTCGAGGGTTTTAATCAAGATATTCATTCCCAACCTCCTGTATTTCTATCATTAATTCATAAAGCTCTGGCTGTTGAGATTCTAAGTGGTCATATATGGGCTGGGAAGCCTCCATAAAGGGCTCTCTGTCAGGTCGAATAATTTCAACCCCGGCCTCCTCCACCGCCTTTAAGGCCGTTTCACTGGCTTCTGCCCAAAGTTCCCGTTGGTGTGGGACCGATTCAAGAGCAGCTTCCTGAATAATAGCGCGTTGTTCTTCATTCAATGTATTTTCCCAGGTATGCTCCGAAAATAGCAAGATATCAGGCGAAGCCGTGTGTTCATTTAATGTGTAATATTTAGAAACTTCATAATGCCTGGAAAGATAAAAACTTGGTGCGTTATTTTCAGCGCCGTCTACTACCCCTTGTTGTAAAGCCGTATACAACTCACCCCAGGATATGGGTGTCGCCGAGCCTCCCAGCGTATTTACCATCCTAATAGCCGTTGCACTTTCCTGGACCCGGATACTCAACCCATTTAAATCTTCGGGCGTTCTGACAGGCCTGTTAGATGTATAGAAACTGCGTGTACCCGCATCGTAATAAGCTAAACCAACAATACGGTAGGGACGGCTGGCATCCAAAATCCGTTTTCCGATCGGCCCATCCTGGATCGCGTACATGTGGTCTTCATTGGTAAACAGGAAAGGGATACCGAAAATAGAATAGATGGGTGTAAAACTCTCCATGACTGCGGAAGAAACCTTGGTAATATCCAGGCTGCCTATCTGCAGTAATTCAAGTGCTTCACGCTCAGTACCCAGCTGCTCATTCGGATAAATATCAATACGCATTTCTCCATCTGACTTTTCCTCTACCAACTCGGCCATATAGACCATTCCTTCATGTACAGAATGTGAAGAATCGAGTCCATGGGCCAACTTTAACACCAGTGTATTGTCTGCGGGACCACAGCCAACCATAAAAAGCAATAACAGTATAAAATGAAATCGCAGCCTGGTATAATAATTAAATAAACTTAATAACATAATAACGGGTCTGGTAGTTTGTTTGCTTTACCGTTTAAGTGAAGGTAATCAATCGCTGCCATTTCTCAAAAAATCATTTGTATTTGTTGTCTTTGTAAGCATTCTTAAAAGATTTGGTCTGTATACACTTATGTTACAGAAAGTTACAACATTATTTATCCTAAGGCCCATTGCTTCCTCTTTCAGTATCCGATGAGAACAGCCGCAATTAAATATAAAATCCTGCCATGAGAGTAAAGCTTTTTTGAAAATACAGGCTCAACTAATGTAATGCTTGCTCCTAAAAAATGCCCCATAAAAATCACAACAACCGAACACTTAACCCGGTGAAGTTGAAAGTTGGATTGCCTATCCGAAAAAGAGACCTGACCAGGTCTGGACACATACTAACTCTTGCCCTATCCCCTCCTGGTCAGGCTTTATATTTCTCCAGTATTTGTCCATTGCTTCTCCGGAGCTACTCCGGGAATTCCCGGAGTAGCTCCGGAGAAGCAATGTATGAGTGCCGGACTAAAGTAAGCCCTTATATAGACCAGAATGGGACATAAAACCTGCGAAATACGGATATCCGAAAGGATCCTTTTTTATACAAAGGAATTAAGCTAATTCGTATCTTCAGGTAACGCTTTTGAATGCACAGCCTTGGGCCTGCCCAACGGAATTCAAGGCCATTTCAAAGGGCAATATTTTTCACTATTATGATCAAAGCTAACATATTCAAACTATTCAATAACTGCTTTTAATCAACTCTTTTACATGGATAACTTCCCTTCAACTATTACAGACAGGATAAACTCCTGGCTTAATGGCAACTATGATGCTGAAACCAAAACAGCAATACAAAAATTACTGCTAACCGGAAACACTGATGAGCTTATCGACGCCTTTTACAAGGACCTTGAATTTGGGACCGGTGGCCTTAGAGGAATCATGGGGCCCGGTACGAACCGCGTTAACAAGTATACATTAGGCACGGCCACACAGGGCCTCAGCAATTATCTGAAGAAAATTTATCCAAATGAGCAGATCAAAGTAGTTATTGCCCATGACAATCGTAATAATGCAGAACATTTCGCTCAAATTACCGCAGATGTGTTTACGGCCAATGATATTTTTGTTTATTTCTTTGACGGCTTAAGGCCTACACCTGAATTATCATTTGCCATACGTCAATTAAATTGCCATAGCGGCATTATGCTCACTGCTTCTCACAATCCGAAAGAATACAGCGGGTACAAAGCATACTGGAGAAACGGAGGACAGGTTATTGCACCGCACGATACAAACATCATTGATGAGGTCAATAAAATTGATGATACCGACCAAATCAATTTCAAGGGTAAGGATGATAACTTTAATAAAATTGGCCGGGAAATTGATAAACTCTTCCTGGATAAAATAAAAGAAGCATCCGTTAATTTGGAAGCAGTCCGCGAGCAGCATGATTTGAGTATTGTTTTTTCACCTATTCATGGTGCTGCCGTGAAGCTGGTACCTGAAGCCCTGGCCAATATCGGGTTTACCAATATCAGCCTTGTTGAAGAACAGTGTACCATTGATGGAAACTTTCCAACCGTTGTTTATCCCAATCCGGAAGAAGAAGAAGCTCTTTCTATGGCTTTGAAAAAAGCAAAAATTACCGGTGCGGAATTGGTGATGGCGACAGATCCCGATGGTGATCGGGTTGGCATTGCTGTAAGGGATAACGAAGGGGAAATGACTTTGCTCAATGGCAATCAAACCGGCTGTCTGCTCATTCGCTATTTGCTGGATGCCTGGGAGCAAAAAGGGAGAATTACCGGTAAGGAGTACATCGTAAAAACGATAGTAACCTCTTACCTGATGGATAACATTGCGGCTTCAAAGGGTATTGCCTGCTATAATGTTTTGACCGGTTTTAAATACATTGGGAACCTAATGACCGAGCTGGAAGGCCAGCAAACTTTCATTGCCGGTGGAGAAGAAAGTTATGGATATCTCGTTGGCGAACATGCCCGTGACAAGGATGCCATAGTGGCCTGCGCGGTTATAGCCGAGATGGCTGCTTATTACAAAACTCAGGGTAAAACTCTATACGATGCTCTATTTGATATGTACATTCAATACGGTTTCTATAAAGAGAAGCTAATTTCGATGACAAAAAAAGGAAAAAAGGGTTCTGAGCAAATTCAGGAAATGATGAAAAGCTTTAGGGAAACGCCTCCGGCTTCTCTTGGCGGGGAAAAAGTTTTAACCTTTATAGATTACCAAGCGGGGACCCAAAAAAACATAAAATCCGGCGGAATAGAAAATATTGACTTCCCCTCATCCAATGTGCTTCAATTTATCACGGAAGGCGGAAGCATTATTTCTGCAAGGCCCTCTGGCACTGAACCTAAAATTAAATTTTACATCAGCGTTAATACTAAGTTGCCTGATATCGATGCTTATAATATAAAGAACCAGAAGCTGGAAGACCTGATCAAAGCCATCAGCGAAGACCTTAAGGTTGATGTACCCGGGTAGATGGGCTTAAAATTTATTTGAACCATATTTAATAATTCCTTACTATTATGGGGATTTAGATCTGGACAAAAATGGTGAAGGTAAATACAAAAGAAGGGTTTTTGGATATTCTTAATATTCTGAAAAAGATTTGGTTGGTTTCCATCGTTTTCAATTTAAGCATTAGCCCCAAAATTACGTCAACCAATGATATTGCGTCCGCGCCATCTATTTATGCTTTATATTAAAATACCCCGCTACATAATGTTTGTAATTAAAAAAATCCGGCTCCTTTTTTTAAAAGTTGTCGGATTTTTTTTGGCCGATATTCTGGCAAACAAGGTATGTTTGAAATCGGCCGCGGCAGAATTTAATCAATTCGAACTTATTTTTACTTCAATTTTATATGAATAGTTTTCCACGAAAAAAGGCCATTTTAGCATTAGCCGACGGCACGGTTGTGCATGGTATTTCTGTCGGTCATGAAGGGCTTACCGGTGGTGAGCTTTGCTTTAACACCAGCATGACGGGCTACCAGGAAATTGCTACAGACCCCAGCTATCACGGTCAGCTGATGATGATGACCTACCCCCACATCGGTAATTACGGAACATCAAGCCGCGATGATGAGGCCCACCGCGTGATGATCTCAGGAATGATCATGCGTTCTTATTGTGATGATTACAGCAACACTATGGCTGACGGAAGCCTGCATGAATATTTTAAATCCAATAAAATCGTAGGGATTTCAGGGCTGGATACTCGTAAACTGGTAAGACATATCCGATCAAAGGGTGTGATCAACGCCGTTATTTCCAGTACAGAACTGGATGAACAAAAGCTCATCAAAAAAGCCAAAAGCTGGGCCCCAATGAATGGGCTCGAACTGGCCAGCAAGGTGACACGGGAGGATGCTCAAACCATTCCGTCAGAACAAAGCAAATACAGAGTTGCCGCTTTGGATTATGGCATGAAGCAAAACATCATAAATAACTTTACCAGCCGGGGATGTACGCTGAGAATTTTTCCGGCCAGGACATCATTCGATAAGATAATGGAATGGAACCCAGACGGGTTTTTCTTCTCTAACGGTCCTGGCGACCCTAACCCTATGGGTTACGCTGTTGAAACAATCAACCAGGCTAAAGCTACAGGATTACCCATTTTTGGAATATGCCTGGGCCACCAAATCATGGCCCTTTCAGAAGGTTTGAAAGTAGATAAAATGTTCGTTGGCCATCGCGGTGCCAACCATCCGGTAAAAAATTTGCGCACCGGCAAAGTCGAGATTACCACCCAGAACCATGGTTTCGCGATCAATTATGAATCCATAAAGAAGGACATCGCTGAAATTACTCACTTGAACCTGAACGATAACACTGTTGAAGGTTTGGATTTCAAAACGTTCAACGGGTTTAGCTTACAATATCACCCCGAGGCCTCACCCGGTCCCCACGATTCGGCCTATTTGTTCGACGAGTTCTTGAAAAGACTGGAAGTTGGAAAGCAAGAATTTGCAGATCAATAAAGTGGGTATAAGACTATAAAAACAAAGGAAAATTAACTTCCTTCCCAGTACATACAGATATAAAAAAGGAAAACTGCTATACATGCCAAAAAGAAAAGATATAAAGTCAATCTTAATTATTGGTTCCGGGCCCATTGTGATCGGACAAGCTTGTGAATTTGATTATTCCGGCACACAGGCCTGTGCCTCGCTTAGAGAAGAAGGCTACCGTGTAATATTAATTAACTCGAATCCGGCAACGATTATGACCGATCCCATGGTTGCCGATGCAGTTTACCTGAAGCCTCTCACTACACAATCCATCAAGGAAATTGTTGAGATAGAGAAACCGGATGCTGTACTACCGACCATGGGCGGGCAAACAGCGCTAAACCTGGCAAGAGATCTTTTTAACGAAGGCTTTTGGAAGAAAAAGGGTATCGACATCATTGGCGTAAATATGGATGCGGTCGAGATAACGGAGGACCGCCAGAAGTTCCGCGATCTTATCGATAAAATAGGTATTTACCAATGCCCTAGCCGTACGGCTAATTCCTTACTGGATGCGAAAGAAATCGTGCTCGAACTGGGAGGTTTGCCCGTGGTCATTCGGCCATCATTCACTTTAGGTGGCTCAGGCGGCGGTATTGTATGGACAGAAGATCAGCTGGAAAGCAAGGTCCTTCGTGGGTTGGAATTAAGCCCGGTACATCAAATCCTCATAGAGCAGTCTATCGTTGGCTGGAAGGAATATGAACTGGAGCTGCTTAGAGATAATAATGACAACGTGGTTATTATCTGCTCCATTGAAAACTTTGACCCAATGGGCGTTCATACTGGTGATTCCGTGACGGTTGCCCCCACACAAACCCTGACCGATAAGCAGCTTCAATTTATGCGAGATGCCGCCATCAAAATGATGCGGTCCATTGGAGATTTCGCCGGAGGCTGTAATGTTCAATTTTCTATGGAGCCGGGAACGGATCGATTAGTGGCCATAGAGATTAATCCTAGAGTGAGCCGCTCATCCGCGCTTGCTTCCAAAGCAACGGGATATCCGATTGCAAAGATAGCAGCCAAGCTTGCCGTGGGCTATAATCTTGATGAACTGAAGAACCAGATCACCGGCACGACCTCAGCCTGTTTTGAACCATCACTCGATTATGTGGTTATCAAGTTACCACGCTTTAATTTCGAAAAGTTTCAGGGAATTGACGAGGAGCTGGGAACCCAGATGAAAGCTGTTGGAGAGGTAATGTCAATAGGCCGTACGTTCCCGGAGGCCTTAAATAAAGCATGGCAGTCGCTGGAGGTTGGCAGAAGTGGCTTAGGTGCTGATGGCTACGAGGAAATTGATCGCAAAACAGTACGTCACCGGTTGATGAAACCTTACTGGGACCGTTCCATGCAAATTCGGAATGCCTTCAAACTGGGAACCTCGGTTGACGAAGTCCATGACATCACACAGGTTGATCGCTGGTTTTTGAATCAGATTCGTTACATGGTTTCCCTCGAAAACCGTACAGAAGGCCAATCTATAGATACCATATCGCGTGAAGATTTAAAGGAGCTAAAGCAAGCGGGTTTCTCCGATGTACAAATTGCCCACCTGCTCAACAAAAGCGGGAACGGTTTAAAAGAGAATCATATCCGTGCAAAAAGAAACGATATGGGGCTGAAGCCCGGTTTCAGGCTGGTTGATACCTGCGCAGGCGAGTTTGAAGCAATAACACCCTATTTCTACTCATCCTACGACGATGAGAACGAAAGCGAATCATCTGACCGAAAAAAGGTACTCATTCTTGGCAGCGGACCGAACCGGATAGGACAAGGCATCGAATTTGACTATTCCTGCGTGCATGCTGTATTGGCCGCCAAAGAAATGGGATATGAAACCATCATGGTCAACTGCAACCCCGAGACCGTATCCACAGATTTCAATGTTGCAGACAAACTTTATTTTGAACCTGTATTTTGGGAACGTGTACTCGATATTATTGAACACGAAAAGCCCGAAGGCGTAATATTACAGGTAGGCGGACAAACCGCGCTCAAGCTCGGAAAGAAGTTTTTTGAATCAGGTATCAAGATATTTGGAACTGGTTTTGAAATGCTGGACCTTGCTGAAGACCGTGGCAAATTTTCAGAACTTTTGATAGAGCAAGACATTCCTTTTCCTAAATACGGAATGGCCTTTACAGCAGAAGAAGCCGTAGAAATCGCCAACAAAATAGATTATCCGGTACTGCTGCGCCCAAGTTATGTTCTTGGAGGCCAAGGAATGAGAATAGCCATCAAAGAAGATGAGCTTATTTATTATGTCGCTGAAATCCTGAAAACGCACCCGGAAAACCAGTTCCTGATTGACCATTATCTGGAAGATGCCATTGAAGTTGACTTTGACTCCATCTATGACGGCGAACAGTTGCATACGTGCGGAATTATGCAACATCTGGAACCTGCAGGAGTTCATTCGGGTGATTCCACGGCTGTTCTCCCCCCTTACTCCCTTAGTGATGAAATCATCAAGACGATGGAAGAATATCAGCTCAGGATTGCCAAAGCCCTGAACGTTCGCGGCTTTGTAAATGTGCAGTACGGCATAAAAGATGGCAAAGTTTATGTTATTGAAGCTAACCCGCGTGCAACACGGACCATACCATTTATCGCAAAAGCCACAGGGCGTCCAGAGTCAAAAATTGGGGTCATGGTCTCTTTGGGAGCAAAGCTCAAAGATTTTGATCTACAGTCACATCTTTCGGGGTACGCTGTTAAAACCCCCATTTTCCCTTTCGATAAATTTCCCGAAGTCAAAAAAGAATTAGGTCCCGAAATGAAATCCACTGGTGAGACCATTAACTTCATCCAGAACTTCGACGATGAACAGTTTAGGAGAAGTTATGAGTTTAAGAACTTATACTTGAGTAAATAGAAATATTTAACTCAACACTAAACTTACATAAATATACACTGCTGGTGAAGCCAGCAGCAAAGCATCAAGACGGTCAAAGAAACCGCCATGGCCGGGAAGAATAGTAGCTGAATCTTTCATTCCGGCCGATCTTTTTATTTTGCTGGCGGCAAGGTCACCAACCGGGCCGAAAAAGCCGACAATAATTACCATAGGTAAAGCCGTCATGAAACTTAATGGGTATGAGGGAATTATAACATATGCGGCGATAAGTCCTAATAATCCACCAAAAAAACCAAACAAAAAGCCTTCACGCGTCTTACCTGGGCTGATATCCGGTGCCAAAGGGTGTTTCCCAAACCTCTTGCCGCCAAAGTAAGCTAGGGTATCATTTCCCCAAATAATAAAAACCAGTGTCAGGGAAAGCGCGAAACCGGTAAAGCCCGGTTCCAAATCTCTAAGCAGGATCAGGCTAAGTAAGGCTAATGGTGCGTATATACCACAAAATAACGTACTCGTCATTCGTTCCAGATGCTTGGGCCGCTGGTTTAGTGTTTCAGTAGATATGATATATAAGAAGAGAAGGAATACAATGAGTAATGGATGTGGTAGCAGGAAAATTAGCAATATCCATAAGCCGGTAGCATAGGTGATCAACGTGTTAGACTCATAACCGGCTCCTTTAAGCATGGTCATCATCTCTCTCTGTATAATGAGGCTCATTATGACCACCAAGCCTTTGAAGTACCACCCACCCAACCACATGACCACTAAAAATAGAGGTGCTGCAATAAGGGAGAATATAATTCTTTTTTTGAGTTCGCTCATTGGTCGGTTGTGGGGTTATTCGTCTATTCTAAATGTAGGGCTTTAATGTGGGTCAGGTGCTTGCGGCAAACTAAAGGGCAGATTATATAGTGCATTTTACAACAGCAAAGCGTACAACTGACCAATAACAACCAACAGGCTTTTAGTCCTCATCTCCTAAATCAGTTAAACCGTCCTGCCATTCTTTTATGGCCAAACGAGCATCATCCTCTTCATCCAGGGGAACATAAATATATATGATGGATAAATCGCCAAAGTTGACATCAAAATTGGAATCCTTTTTGGAAAGAATCCGGGCAGTTAAATCACGATGACTGAGATAACTTTTAACCATTTTTGCATCATATTCGAGGCTCGTTTCATAAACACAAACCCAGTCATCAAATTGCGGAGGCTGCTTCTCTTTAAACATAGCTTTTTTTTCTTTGAAATTTATCTCTGTGATGTATAATGTAAAGTAGCACTCCAGTAACTAAAATACTTGGTAAAAGTAAGGCTAATGAAGGAAGTTCGGGCATACCCATTGTTTCAGAGGCATATTCAGGGTAATAGGAAGCCATTAATACAGCACCTCCATTATTAACAAAGTGCGCGGCGATTGCGGGATATAAACTTCCCGACCTCCAGGTAATATAAGCCAGCGCAATTCCCAAAACAGCCAAGGGAAGCAATTGAGTTATTCTCATATGATAGATACCAAAAATTAAACCACTTACTAAAATAGCTACCCAAATACCCCATGACCTTTCAAGCATTCGAAGTACATAGCCACGATACAAAACTTCCTCACAGATGGCAGGTACTAATCCTACATGAAATAATGTAAGCAGAACAATATGATCATTCGTAAGGTAATTTTCCAGCATTTCCATTTGGCCAGTTTCTAGTTCCAGATATGTTTCCGGCAATGGGAGCTGTGCATTAAGCCAGGACATTAGCATAATCAAAGGCTGAATGGCGATAACAAAGAGCACAGCCAACAAAATCAGGTCAATAGTATCTTTTCTGTATGTAAATCGTAAAAAGGTTGGCCGCTCTTCAGGATGTATAGATAGCCTCGCAATCACCCAGGTCCCTATACCCATAAACAGAATTTGGCTAACGGAATTGGCAATAAAAACATGATCCAAATACTGGTCCAGATTCAATAAAATATCAACCGAAAACGTGACGCCTGGATCCAGCCATAAGGCTATAATGGTAACTACAGCACCGCTTATTTGAAACAATATAAAGGAAAATAATATCCAGATAAATGCAGTGATCCAGTCAGGAAACCCATTATTTTGGGTCCACGGTATATGATTTTCATTGGGCAAAATGAGAGCCTTTCAAATTTAAATTAAATTATTTAATCTTCGTGAGGAGCAAAGAATTTAACTCCGAGCATACCGGTCAGCAAGTTAAGGATTCCATACAACAAAGCATTCATTCCAAAAGCCATCAATACTCCCCCCGTCGTCTGCATCTGTTGCATTTGCTCTGCTATACTATCAATCATATCCTGTTGCTGAGCTTCATTGAGACCCATAGCTTCGATATTGGCAATGGTCGATTCCATCAAGTTCTCCGTATAAGCCGGATCTATAACATTCCATAATAAACTTAGTACAGAAAACACGAGTGCTATCACCACACCGGTTGCCAAGCCAATAACGGCTCCGCGACCTATCAACAATGGCTGAGGATATTCTTTAACATAATATTTTACGGCCATTAATCCTCCAAAAGCCCCAATAAGGCAACTTAACAAACCTGCTATCATACTTTCAGCCATTAGGGTATCCGCCGATTCAGTTTGAATCGTCATATAACCGCCAATTATATTCACCGCAAATACAATCAGACCAAATAGAAGACCAGCCATGGCGACTGAATTCCAATAACTTGCTTCATTCGTTTGATGAGGTTCCATATTACTCCGTTACTTATGATAAATGATAAAAAATGTTGTGCTGATACCCAATGCAGAACCGGTTAGAAATCGAATGAAGTTCGTCCCTTCATATATCTCAATCCACTGCATACCATAATCAATCACAATGACTAAAGCTGCCAGCATCAGCATTGCTTTGGAATATCGAAAATTATTTATAAAAAACCGCTTAATAAAAGGTACGATTAAAAAACCAATACTTAAAAAAGCGTATATCCCTAAGCATCGTGAACAAACAGCGTTGGGTATTCCTTGTACGTGAATAATTCGATCAAGTTGCTGATGGCAAATACTCGAAAACATCAACTTTTGTCCACTACCATACCACTGGGCTAAGGATTCATGCATTATGACCGGGCTGATAGCTGTAAGCAACAGGAAGCTTGTAGAGAAAGCAAGTACGAGCATCAGCCTCATGTTTAACATTTCATAGATTTAATCAAAAATTAAAGAAATGTCTAGCGCCTTAACTGAATGTGTTAATGCTCCAACAGAAATGAAATCCACACCGGTCTCAGCAATTTTACCAACTGTATCCAGAGAGACATTCCCGGATGCTTCGGTTAAAAACTTGCCGTCAATCCGGGATACTGCATCCTTAAGGTCCTGTAAAGACATATTATCAAGTAAGATATAGCGAACATTCCCATGCCTTATAACCTGCTCGATTTCCTCCTTATTTTTTACTTCGATTTCAATATCAGCCTTTAGATTATGTTCTTTTGCGTAACTGTTACATGCATCAATGGCTTCGGGAATTCCTCCGGCAGCGGTGATATGATTTTCTTTTATTAGGAACATATCATCCAGACGCGCTCTATGATTCCTTCCACCTCCTAATTTAACGGCGAGTTTATCAAGGTACCGATGGCCCGGCAGGGTTTTCCTCGTATCCAGGACCTGCGCAGAAGTATGGGCTACAGCTTTTACAAAACTCCGGGTGTTGGTAGCAATACCACTCATACGTTGCATGAAATTTAATACGGTTCGTTCTCCAGTGAGAAGAGCATTGGCTGGACCGTAGATCACAATTACGGTTTCCCCTTCTTTAACAGGATCACCATCGCTAAACCGGCTTTCAAATTCCACATCATCATTCAGCATGTGGAATATCTTCTCTGCCAGTTCAATTCCGGCAACTATTCCAGGCTGCCTGGAAATAAACTTCCCCGTAGCCATTTTATCCTGTTTAAAAATTGCCTGCGTAGTGATATCCCCATTTCCGATATCTTCACTGAGTGCAAGGTTTATAAGCTTTTCTACGTCTTCAGGCATGTTCATGAACGTACTTTTTAAAATCATTCAGGAAACTTAGCGGCACTCTAATCGGCCTACGCTTATTTGCATCTGTAAAACATAATTCTACTTTTCCCAACACATTATGCCCCTTCCCTTCGTCGGTGTTTATTTCATAGAATGTATTAAAACGTACAGTGGGCCATTCATAAATGTGAACGCTAATGTGCATCAGTTCATCATATCTAATCGGCTTCTTGTACTGAATTTCAGCATTAAAAACGGGAAGCATAATACCGGCATCTTCCAGTTTAGAATAAGGATGTCCTGTTTCTCGGATAAACTCGGTTCTTGCTACCTCGAAATACTCCAGATAATGACCATGATACACATAACCCATGCGGTCAGTTTCACTGTAACGGCTCCTCATAGAATGGGTGTATGATATCAGCGGTTCCTGGTCCGGTAGCAAGTTTGCCAAAGTTGTGCATTATGAAATTAATGGAGGGAGACAGGAAGTTTTTTAACTTTCAGCCCACACACCCATGGATGAATATTTTTTTATTCGCTGATCCTTAAGCTTATCCGGCTTAATCTTCTTATGCTTGGTCAGGCTTTTGACTATTTGTTTTTTTAAAGCATCCGCAGCTGCATCATAATTACGATGCGCCCCACCTAAAGGCTCTGGAATGATCCCGTCAATTACCTTAAGCTGAAGTAGGTCCTGAGCCGTTGGCTTCAACGCTAATGCGGCTTGTTCTTTATAATCCCATGTCTTCCATAAAATAGATGAACATGATTCCGGAGAGATCACCGAATACCAGGTATTTGCCATCATAAAAACTTCATTGCCCATACCAATTCCCAATGCACCTCCACTGGCCCCCTCACCGATCACGATTGTAATGATCGGGACCTTCAGCAATGCCATTTCACGTAAGTTTCGGGCAATGGCTTCTGCCTGCCCTCGCTCTTCGGCTTCGAGCCCCGGAAAGGCTCCCGGTGTATCAAGCAGAGTTATAATAGGGATGTTAAACTTCTCAGCTGTCTTCATCAAACGGAGAGCTTTTCGATAACCATCCGGGTTAGGCATGCCAAAGTTGCGATACTGACGACTTTTCGTATCGCGCCCTTTTTGATGGCCAATAATCATCACTGATTGGTTATCAATGGTGGCAAGCCCGCCAATGATGGCCTTGTCATCGCTAAAACACCGATCTCCGTGAAGCTCTATAAAATTCTCGGTCATCTTATAGATATAATCAAGGGTATACGGGCGATCAGGGTGACGAGCAAGCTGAACGCGCTGCCATCGGGTCAAATTGGCAAATATAGATTGCCGCAGTTCTTCTACCCGTTTGCGCAGCCTGTTCAACTCGGGGGTTAATACTTCATCATCAGCCAGGTTGAGTTCACTCAACTCAGCTATCTTGTTTTCAAGATCAATGATGGGTTTTTCAAAATCTAAATAATTCATTATGGGCCGATTGTTAATACACGGTGCTTAATTTATAAAAAAACTAACAAACACCAGAATAGTACCTTTTTTAATAATTTTATGGACAATGAAAAAAACTTTAGCATAAGTTACAACTACCACTAACAACTGACAAAAACAAAACTCACAACCTTCCAATTAAACTCCATAATTTTAATGCCCATACCATCCAAATCGCTTCGAACACGATTCTTTTAGACATTTTTGATACCCCTTCAGTTCTTTCCCTGAAAATGATGGATACTTCTTTTAATTGAAAACCCGCTTTCATTGCCCTGTAATGCATCTCAATCTGAAAAGCATAGCCATTTGATTTGATCTTGGTAAGATTGACGTTTTCCAGAACTTCTCTTCTAAAGCATTTAAATCCGGCGGTTGTGTCTTTAACCGGTAAACCGGTTATCAATCTGGCATAAAAATTAGCTGTATACGATAAAATTAAACGAGATAAAGGCCAGTCAATGATGCTTATTCCATTGGAATACCTGGAGCCTATGGCTACATCAGCGTTACCGTTTTTCACCTCATGGACGAGTCGGGGAACGTCATTCGGGTCATGCGAATAATCAGCGTCCATTTCACAAATGTATTTATATTTGTGCTCCAGGGCATAAGTAAATCCTGCTACATAAGCCGTTCCCAAACCTAGCTTTCCCGGTCGTTGTATTAGGTGGATCCTGTCTTTTTCTTGCTCTTGCGCGGTCTTTACGACATCAGTGGTTCCATCGGGGGAACCATCATCAACAATCAAAACATCAACCTGAATGGGTAAATTGAGTAGATGTGTTATCAACTTTTTAATGTTACCCGCTTCATTATAAGTGGGTACAATTACAAGAACTTCTGATTCCATGGTTATTAATAAATGGATAACTTTTGTAAAAAAAAGGAGTTAATCCTTGTAAATTAACGATATTATTGGTCTTTTCCTTTTATGATCGTGACAAGCTTGTTGATCAAAATTTTATGTCCATTCTCAATGACATGTTCTCTACAACTCATCTCTCGGAGATTTTTAAAAGATAATAGGTTTTTAGTTAATTAGCGTTGCAAGAAGTCGTAAATTAGGAACCTAAGCTCATGTAAATTATAATATAATAAGTTTATATCATAGAGTTTGAATTAAGCCTGAAATCAGTTTCAATGTTTTCTATTCCAGGATAACCCGAATCTACGGCTATCCGTTAAATTTTTATTACCCTCTATTTCACGTGTTTCATTTACAAAAAGAAAGCATCAAGACCAAAGCCAGGACCGGAATAATTGCAACCGACCATGGTGATATAAAAACCCCTATCTTCATGCCCGTCGGCACTCAGGCAACCGTAAAAGCTGTAAGTCAAGATGAATTACGAAATAGCATCAAAGCCAGGATCATCCTTGGTAATACCTATCACTTATTTTTACGGCCAGGCAACAATGTAATATCGATGGCCGGCGGCCTTCATCAATTCATGAACTGGGATCGTCCAATACTGACCGATTCGGGGGGATATCAGGTTTTTTCACTAGCGGCTAACCGAAAGCTTCATGAGCGTGGAGTTATTTTTAAAAGCCATATTGACGGGTCCAAATATGAGTTTACACCAGAAAATGTAATAGAAACTCAGCGAATCCTTGGCTCGGACATTATGATGGCCCTCGATGAATGTCCCCCTTATCCTGCACCAAAAGAATATGTTGAAAAGTCGATGCATTTAACCAATCGTTGGGCAAAGCGCTGCAAGGATGAAGTTAATAAGACAGAAGGTTTATATGAACACAAACAATTCTTATTTGGAATCACTCAGGGTGGTTCATATAACGAATTAAGAAAAGAATCGTCCAAAGCCATAGCCGACCTTGATTTTGATGGAAATGCCATTGGAGGATTAAGCGTCGGTGAACCTGCCGAGTTTATGTACGAGATGACCGATATCTCCACAGATGTTCTCCCAAAAAACAAACCCCGTTATCTGATGGGGGTTGGAACTCCATCCAACCTTCTCGAAAGTATTGCTCGCGGTGTGGATATGTTTGACTGTGTTATGCCAACCCGCAATGCCCGAAACGGAATGATATTCACCAGAAATGGCAATATTAACCTAAAAAACGCGAAGTGGAAAACATGTTTTGATTCCGCTGATCCTGATTTCACAAGCGATCTTTGCCAAAAATATTCACTTGCTTATATGCATCACCTTATCCGCACAGGAGAAATTCTGGGCATGAGACTGGCTTCGGTTCATAACCTCACCTTTTTCCTCTGGTTGATGGAAGAAGCCCGAAGCAAAATAGAAGATGGTACTTTTGCAAACTGGTATCCCGGAATGGTGGAAAAGCTGGGCAGAAGGTTGTAAAAATACGCAGGCTCATCTGTTGTTTTAATCCTGCACAGGCTGGAAATGAAAAATGCCCCACAAAAAAAGCCCTGACTACGAAGTAATCAGGGCTTATAAAAGAAAGATGGAGGCGACGACCTACTCTCCCGCATAAGCAGTACCATCGGCGCAGAGGAGCTTAACGGCCGTGTTCGGAATGGGAACGGGTGGAACCTCCTCGCTGTAATCACCTACCAAATTCGCTGCCCACCCGTGGAAGGGGGGGCAAAGAAGAAGTATTGATCGTCTCAGTAGAAAAGTGTTGGGCTGAGTAAAGTAAGGCCGGCTGTGCTAGCCTCACAAGCTTTCGTGTGAAAGTAGTGGGGTTTGCAACCGGCCAGTAGCCGTGCAAACCATATAAGTAAAGTCGCAAGGGCAATTAGTACG